>JAGGDZ010000344.1 GCA_024648655.1 Chloroflexota bacterium
GCTCGTCGAGCGCGGCGAGAATATCGTAGGCGTGTTCTGTCCTCCTGACCGAGACGGCAGACCCGCCGACCCCATCAAGACCGCCGCCGAGGGACACGGCATCCCTGTGCTGCAATTCCGCCGCATGCGCAACCGGGACTGCATTGACGCATTTCTTGCGCTCAACGCCGACCTCTGCGTAATGGCGTTCGTAACCGACATCGTGCCCGACGCTATACTCGAAGCGCCGACACACGGCACGATACAGTACCATCCTTCGCTGCTGCCGCTGCATCGGGGGCCCAGCTCCATCAATTGGCCCATCATACAGGGTAGAGAGAAAACAGGGCTGACCATATTCTGGCCCGACAAGGGGCTGGACACCGGACCTATTCTGCTGCAAAAGGAGACGCCGATAAGCTCCGATGACACGCTCGGCTCCGTCTATTTCGGCAGGCTGTTCCCCATGGGCGTGGACGCGATGGTCGAGTCGGTCGATATGGTGAAGGCAGGCACTGCCCCGCGCATCGAGCAGAACCACGACGACGCCACCTACGAGGGCTGGTGCCGCGCCGAGGATGTCATTATCGACTGGGACAAGCCCGTCGGCGAGATTTACAATATGATTCGTGGCAGCGACCCAAGCCCCGGCGCCGGCACGACCTTCGGCGAGACCGGCATGCGCTTCTTCCGCGCGAGCAAGACCGACGGTGAAGCAGGCGCTACGCCCGGCGAGGTCACGGAAATTACAGACGACGGCTTCCGCATCGCCGCAAACGGCGGCTCCATATTCGTGGGCAGGGTGCAGCAGGGCCGCGAGCGCAAGGTCAACGCACCGGAGTGGATAGAGACGGTCGGCCTGAAGGTCGGAGATAGATTCGGCGCTTAACTTACAAGCTGCTTCGTGCCTCTAGGCTTAAGCTCGATGTTTACGGGAGAACCGGAGACAGACTTCAGATCCAGTACGTGAAAGCTGAGGACTTCCCCATCCGCGTCAAGGCGTACTTCGACGCGTTCGCCTTCGGTATCGTAGGCAACGCCCTTGCCTTTTTCAAAGACGCTTCCAGGAAATCTGCCTCTGAGTCGTACCAGAGTTTTATTCCTGATTCTCCTATAACTAACACAGTTCCTTCTCTAACTCGCTCTCTTAAGTACGCGGACGCAATGAAGGCATCACCTTCAAGCACTATGACAACTACGCAAACATACTTGCCGCCGGCATGAGTAGGTGCATATCCTCAGATAATACAGACGCGCGTTCGGGTTGCTATTGGACTGGACTACAGCATCGGGCGCTTCAACGGTTTCCCGTATGGCAAATAGGCAAATAACAGCGGCTCCATATCCTCATGATATTCTTTTCAAGAATATGATCTAAACGCTCGTCTGTGAATCTCACCCGCACCCCTTGATAATCACGGAAGACCTGCATGCCCCTGCTCAAGTCTAAATTCCGTTATCCTCGTGCATCTCCTCCCATTCGGGACGCAGAACCTCCATCTGAATGAAGTCCAGCCCTCGCTTTCGAACTCGCTTCAGGTGCCGGAAACCCGACTTGCCGAACGACTTCTGCGCACGCACGTTCCACTCCAGCGTATGCAGATAGACCCGCTTCATGTTCGTCTCGGTAAAGATGTACTTCAGTAGTGTATCCACCGCATCCGTCCCGTAGCCCTTGCTCCAGTACGCGCGGTCGCCGATCATGATGCCCAACTCGGTCTCACCCCTGCGCGTGTCTATATCGTAGTACATGCAGTTGCCGATGTGCTTGCCGGTTAGGTCGTCGATCGCGAAGCGCTTCGAGCGCGAGCTGGGATAGTCGATCTCCTCCTGCGAATAGCGTAGAAAGTCGTTGTACGCCATATTGAGCGGGCGCGTGGCATCCAGCCGCGCAAGCTCCTCGTCCACGCGCCATGTATAGTCATCGAGAGCGTCTTCGATGCGTTTCTCCCGAAGAACTACCTTCCTGCCCTCAAGCGAGATGGGTTCAGCCGGCTCCGGCTTTCTTCGAGATAAGGTAAAGGGCATTCTTAACAACTCTGACCTCATTATCGTGAGTAAGCGTCCTCACGGCTTCCGACGCCGGAAGCCAGCGCACATAGTCGAATTCGTGGTCATGCAGCGACAGGTCGCCGCCGGTCGCGTTCATCAGATAGAAATGCACCACCTTGTGGCACGCGGCGCCGTCGCCGTACCGCTCGAAGCAGTAATCTATGCTGTCGATGAACTCCTCGACACTGACCTGTAACCCCGTCTCTTCGCACACTTCGCGCACAGCGGTCTGCTCTCGCGTTTCACCATTTTCCGGCGTCCCCTTCGGCAGCCCCCAGACGACATGCCCAGGCTGCGCGTCGAATCCGCAGATCACCACATCCACATCGTCCCCTCGCGCCCGCACCACTACGCCGCCCATAGACTCCATTTCAATCAAGTCAGCCAATACGCTGCTCCCTGCTTCGCGCGCCACACACATGGCTCAATTCAACAATGACCCACATGTAGTATTTCGCGCTATTCTAGTGGCTTGCGCGAAATCGCGTCAAGGCGCGTCAAGTAAGTTAAGATAGATAAAGTCGAGACACACATCGAGCGAACTAAGACAATCCTACGTATAATCCGCATCTTTTCCCTTGAAGGTTCTGCGTATATCGCTGTAAAATGATGACATCAACCTGATAATAACTGCCCTTTAACTCAGTCCCGAGAGGCTGGCAAGGGAAAGATAGCATAGCCGCGAATATGTGCCCGTAAGTGCATATCTCCAATGCTCAACCTCTTGCCAGCGTGTGTAAGAGGTTTTTTGTTGGAGAATTCCCCGGCGGACAACGGCAGCGCAGTCGAGCGCAGTATTCTGGGCGCGGACGAAATACGCCGCGCGCTGGTCCGCATCTCGCACGAGATTCTGGAGCGCAACGGTGGCGTTGACGGCATCATGCTCATAGGCATACAAACTCGCGGCGTCTGGCTGGCGAAGCGCATCGCCGCATTCATCCGGCAGTTCGAGGGCGCGGATGTGCCCGTCGGCGAACTGGATGTCGGCCTATACCGCGACGACATAGCCGAGCGTGGGCGCCCGCTTATGAACACCAGCATACCGTCCGGCGTGCACGGCCGCTGCGTTGTGCTGGTGGACGACGTGCTTTACACAGGGCGCACCATCCGAGCCGCGATGGACGCGCTAAACGACTTCGGACGCCCACGCGAAATCCAACTCGCAAGCCTCGTGGACAGGGGGCACCGCGAACTGCCCATCCGCCCCGACTACGTGGGCAAGAATGTGCCGACTTCCCGCGAAGAGTCGGTGCAAGTCTATATGCGCGAGATTGACGGCATCGACCAGATTGCGCTGCTGAGAGAGGACGACTGATGACGACAACCAGCCGCCGCAGACCTGTTCGGCAAGCGCCCTTGCCGCCCGCGAACGGCGCGCGACCCGCTACTCCCCGACACATCTTGGACCTAGACGACTTCTCGCGCGATGAGATCGAAGTTGTCCTGCAAAACACCGACGTCATGCGCGAGGTCTTGCAGCGCGACATCAAGAAGGTGCCCACCCTGCGCGGCAAGACGGTCATCACCGTCTTCTACGAGGCAAGCACGCGCACAAGGGTATCCTTCGAGCAGGCGGGCAAGATACTGAGCGCGGATGTCATCAACGTGTCCGGCAGCGGCAGCAGCGTTGAGAAGGGCGAGTCTCTGTACAATACCGCGCTCACATTACAGGCGATGAACGCGGACATTATCGTGATTCGCCACCCTCACTCCGGCGCGCCGCACTTCCTCTCGCGCTTTCTGAACTCGGCCGTAATCAACGCCGGCGACGGAACGCACGCGCACCCTACGCAGGCGCTGCTCGACCTGTTCACCATAAAGTCGCACTTCGGGAAGGTCCAAGGCTTGAAGGTTGTCATCGTGGGCGACCTGCTGTACAGCCGCGTGGCGCGCTCCAATCTCTGGGGCTTGACAAAAATGGGCGCGGAGGTAACTTTGTGCGCGCCGCCCACGCTGATACCCATAGACTTCCTCGGCGGCATTAGGAACAACGGCAGCGCGCCGGAGCATCCATTCAGCGGCGTGAAAATAGAGACAAGCGTCGAGCGCGCTCTTGAAGATGCCGATGTGGTGATGGCGCTGCGCCTGCAAACGGAGCGGCAGCTCGCCGGACACCTGCCAACCCTCCGCGAATACTCGCGGATGTACGGCATCACGCCGCGCCGCATGGAACTCGCCAAGCCTAACGCGCTCGTGATGCACCCGGGACCCATGAACGAGGGCATCGAGATAGACCCGGAAGTGGCGCACGGCGCGCAAGCGGTTATCGAAGAACAGGTGACGAACGGCGTCGCCGTGCGAATGGCGCTGCTGTACGCTGCCATCACGCCCCGAATGGTCTAACGGAATGGGCAAGATGGGAAGGATGATAAGTTGAGCGATGCACCGCGTCAAAGGGCGACCGCCATAGTAAGGCGCGATGGCTGCGTGCTGCTGGTGCGAGACAAGGGCAGGACGCCGTTCATGCTGCCCGGCGGCGGGATATACGACGGGGAGCCACCCGAAGTCGCCGTAGCGCGCGAACTGGCAGAGGAAACCGATCTGACCGCAACCGATGTGAGATTCTTGTTTCAGCACGGCGGCAAGTACAATCGGCATCATGTGTTCAGCGTCGATGCCGAGGGCGAGGTAAATGTGTCGCACGACCCGCTGGTCGTGGAGTTCGTCTGGTGGGACGGCAATAGCGATGTGCCCATATTTCCGCATGTGAGCGACATATTGGCAAGGGTGCGAGGGATGGACACGGATGGACAGGATAAAGGGGATGAGTGATGCTGGTGATTAAAGGTGGCAGGCTGATAGACCCGTCACAGGGTGTTGACGGTATCGCCGACTTGCTAGTGAAGGACGGCGTAGTGACCGGCGTGGCGAGCAACATCGAGCCGCCCGAACACGCCGAAGTCATCGACGCAACCGGAATGATCGTCTCGCCCGGCTTTATAGATGTTCACTGCCATCTGCGCGAGCCTGGCTTCGAGGACAAGGAGACGATTGCGACCGGCACTCTGGCAGCGGCGCGCGGCGGCTTCACCACCGTCTGCGCCATGCCGAATACGAACCCCACGATGGACACTGCCGCGACTCTGGAGTATGTCCTGCGGAAGGCACGCGAAGAAGCCGCCGTGCGCGTGCTGCCCATAGGCTGCGTCACCAAGCAGAGCAAGGGCACGGAACTAGCGCAGATGGGCGAACTCGCCGAGACGGGCGCAGTGGGCTTCAGCGACGACGGCAACCCGGTCGCCGATTCGAATATCATGCGCCAGGCGCTCAGCTACAGCTCCGCGATGGGCTTGCCCGTCATCAACCACTGCGAAGAGCCTGAGCTGTTCCACGGCGGCTCGATGAACGAGGGCTGGATATCCAATCGTTTGGGCGTAAAGGGCATCCCCAACTCCGCCGAGGACATCATGGTTGCCCGCGACATCAACCTGGCCCGGCTCACCGGAGGACGCTATCATGTGGCGCACCTGAGCTCATCGGGCGCGCTGGAACTGGTGCGCCGCGCCAAGGAGCAGGGCATGACGAATGTAACCTCCGAGGTTACTCCGCACCACCTCACGCTGACCGACGAGGCGATTCTTGGCAGGACTCCCGATGGCGTTAACGGCTCCGGGGCTTACGCGCCGCTTACGCCCGCCGCCTACGATACCACCGCCAAGGTCAACCCGCCCCTGCGCGAGCAGGCGGACGTGGACGCGATGATACAGGGCTTGCGCGACGGCGTCATAGACCTCATCGCCACCGACCACGCGCCGCACAACCGCACCGACAAGGAATGCACATTCCACGAAGCGGCGTTCGGCATTAGCACGCTGGAAACGGCGCTGGGTCAGCTTATGTCGTTGGTTCACGGCAGCGCGATAGAATTACCCCTGCTCATCGAGAAGCTCACGCTCGCGCCCGCGCGCTTCCTGCACCGTGAAGACATCGGCACGCTGAAGCAGGGCGCGCCCGCCGATATTACCATCATCGACCCCGACGTTGAATGGGTCGTGGACACTGCACAGTTCGCATCCAAGGGCAAGAACACGCCGCTTCAGGGCGCAACCCTGCGCGGGAGGGTGTGCACAACCCTAGTTGCGGGTGAGGTGGTGCACCGTGAGTAGCACGGCAAGAGCGCCAAAGAACAGAACTATCACACTTTCCGAGGACGAATTGATGTCTTATCGGTCCGGCCTTCGCAGAATTGACCTTCCAGTTACTTTTGAGTGCATTCATAACACCATACTCAATCAAGACTTGTTCGATGTTCTTGACTGGCTGCCCATTTCGTTTGCAGATGTCCTGTTTCTCGACCCTCCTTACAATCTCACGAAGTCGTTCAATTCTACGAAATTCTCAGAACTTTCGACGTCGAATTATGCCAAGTGGATGGACTCATGGTTTCCGAAGTTGATGAGGACACTAAAGCCAACCGCTTCTGTGTACATCTGTGGAGAATGGCGTTCTTCCGCGGCAATTCATGCGGTTGCGGAGAAGTATCTGCGTGTACGCAATCGGATTACTTGGGAGCGAGAAAAGGGGCGCGGCGCAAAGCGCAATTGGAAGAACTGCTCTGAAGACATATGGTTCTGTACTGTATCAGACGAATACACATATAACGTAAACGCAGTAAAGCTCAGACGAAGAGTCATAGCGCCGTACACGGATGAAAGTGGCGCTCCCAAAGATTGGGACAAGGCGAAAGACGGCAACTATCGCTTGACACATCCATCCAATCTATGGACAGATATAACAGTGCCCTTCTGGTCTATGCCGGAGAATACCGAGCATCCGACGCAAAAGCCGGAGAAGTTGTTGGCAAAGATAATCTTGGCAAGTTCCAATCCCGGTGATGTGATATTTGACCCGTTTTTGGGATCAGGAACCAGCGCGGTAGTGGCGAAGAAACTTTCACGAAAGTTTGTGGGAGTAGAGATTGACTCTACATACTGTTCTTTGGCGATGAAGCGACTTGATATGGTTGAGTCTGACGAGTCGATTCAGGGATATTCTAATGGGGTATTCTGGGAGCGAAACTCGTTTCATTCAAAAGATTACTGACAGAATTGGCTACATCGAGAACGTGAAACATCCTTGGCAGGATAAACCTGATATATGGATTGGATGACAATGACCAACCCCGCCCACCTAGTCCTCGAAGACGGCTCCACATATCGCGGCTGTGCATTCGGCGCCCAGACATCCGCATTCGGTGAGGTCGTGTTCGCAACATCGATGACCGGCTACCAGGAGATGCTCACCGATCCGTCTTTCGCCGGGCAGATTGTCGTGCCCACGTATCCGCTCATCGGCAACTACGGTATCAACTCGCGCGATGTCGAATCGCGGCGGGTGCAGGTCGCCGGCTTCGTGGTACGCGAACACAGCCTCCGCCCCAGCCACTCGCTCAGCGACATGACGCTCCACGAATACCTGCAATCCGAGGGCATCAGCGGCATCAGCGGCGTCGATACCCGCGCCATCACGCGCCGTCTGCGAACTCAAGGCGTCATGATGGGCGCAATCGGCGTGGACGAGTCTCCGGAGATGACGCTCGCGCGCCTTGAGGAAATTCCCGCCTATGGTGAGTTGGACTTCGTGCGGCAGGTTTCCACTGAAAGCCCCTACGACTGGGACAATCCTCTGTGGCAAAAGCCCGCGCCGGAAACGACGCGCCGCATTCTCGTGAGTGATTTCGGTTTGAAGTACAACATCTTGCGCATGCTGCGTTCTCGCGGCTGCGAGGTGGTCGCTATGCCCGCCACTGCATCGGCGCAGGATATTTTAGACAGGAATCCGGACGGAGTTATGCTTTCGCCCGGACCCGGCGACCCGGAATTGCTGGATTATGCAGTGAACACGACGAAAGATCTGCTGGGCAAGCTGCCCATATTCGGCATCTGCCTAGGCAATCAGGTCGTGGGACGCGCAGTCGGCGGCAGCACCTTCAAGCTCAAGTTCGGGCATCGCGGCGCCAACCACCCGGTCAAGGACCTCCAGACGGGCTTGGTGCACATCACGGCGCAGAACCACGGCTACGCGGTCGATGCGGATACTTTGCCGCAGGAGGTCGAAGTCAGCCACATCAACCTCAATGACAACACCGTCGAGGGGCTGCGCCACAAGTCGCTGCCCGTCATGACCATCCAGTACCACTCGGAGGCATCGCCCGGCCCGCTCGACAACGAGTACATGTTCGACAGGTTCATAGAGATGATCGACGAATCAGAAGGGAATTAGACAGTGCCGAAATTCATGAACATAGCGCATCGCGGAGCCTCATCTTATGCGCCGGAAAATACTTTCGCCGCTTACGACAAGGCGCTGGCTATAGGCGTCAATCACATTGAGCTGGATGTTCACTTGACCCGCGATGCCCAGATAGTGGTCATTCACGATGACACAGTGGACAGGACGACCAACGCTCAAGGGCGTGTGTCAGATTTCACGCTGGATGAGCTTCGGGCGCTGGATGCAGGCGGCTGGTTTGACGCCGAATACGAAGGTGAGCCGATACGCTCTCTGGGGGAGACGCTGGAGCATTACAAAGGCAAGTTGTATTTTCATATTGAGATAAAGGCACGGGAGATTGTCGGCGGACTGGCGCGCCGCACAATAGATATGGTGCGCGGTTATGGCTTGACGGATAGCGTAACCGTTACTTCGTTCCGCAAGGAATGGCTGCAAGAGGCGGCTGCCTATGACTCCGCGCTGCCCAAGGGGTGGCTCGTGCCTATGGGCAACGCCCTCTGGGACGACTCAATCATCGAACAGTCCAAAGAACTCGGACTGGCGCAGATTTGCCCGCGCGCCGACTTGACGACTCCGCAGCTGGTGGACAGGATTCACGCCGAAGGATTTGTCGTGCGATGTCACGGCTTGTTCAACGAGGACCTCATGCGACACGCCGTCGATGTGGGTGCTGACGGCGCGACGGTGAACTTCCCGGACAAGATGGCTGAGTATTTGAGGGCGAAAGGGACCGGTCAAGATTGAGGCCGCCAGTAACTGCCGCATTTTACACAACCTGCTACAATGATTCGGAAAACATGCGTCAATAGTTGATGCGTAAAGAAGGTGCAGGTGATTGATGCGAACTACGTTAAACATCGACGGCAATTTGTTGGAGGAGGTGCTTGACGCCACAGGCGAAAAGACCAAAAGCGCCGCCGTAAATGCCGCTTTGAGGGAATACATACGGCGCAAGCACATCCAGGAGTTCATCGACTCTTGGGGCAGGATAATCGTTGACGATTACAGGGAAGAAGCGTTGAAAGCCGAAAGGAAGAAGCGGGAGTTTTTGGACTCGATCGGTAGGGGATCCGACTGATGATTTTGCTGGATTCTTGTATTTTGATGCATGTTCAAAGGCTGCCCGACTCCAAAGAAGCCGTAGAACTCGGCGCGCTACTGACTTCAGGAGAAGCCGCTGTAACCGGTCCTGTGATAATGGAGTACCTCAGAGGCTCTCGCTCTGCCGAAGAGTTTGAGTTCCTTTCTAGCCGCATACTCTCTATCAACTTCTTGGAGATGGACCAGGAGACTTGGGTAATTGCCGGGAGATTGAGCAATCGCTTCATGCGTAGCGGTGAGCCGATGGCGGACTCTGACGTTGCCATCGCCGCCACCGCGATCCGACACGATGTGCCTCTGTACACTCTCGACAAAGGATTCGAGCGAGTACCCGAACTCACGCTTTACGAACCAACATAAATCTAATAGCAAACGTAGAAATCAAAAGGAAACATGCAAACAGATTTCGAAAAACCTTCCAAAGTCCTCGTCATAGGCTCCGGTCCCATCATCATCGGGCAGGCGGCGGAGTTCGACTACGCCGGAACGCAGGCGTGCAAGGCGCTGCGAGAAGAGGGCGTAACCACCGTGCTGGTGAACTCCAACCCCGCCACGATCATGACCGACGAGGACATCGCAGACATCGTCTATATCGAGCCGCTGACGGTCGAGGTGCTGACTCGCATCATCGCCGCCGAGCGTCCGGACGGCGTCCTGCCCACGCTCGGCGGTCAGACAGGCTTGAACCTCGCCGTCGCACTTGCGGACGCAGGCGTGCTCGAAGAGTACGATGTTCGCTTGCTCGGCACTCCACTGGACACAATCCGCAACGCCGAGGACCGAGAGCTGTTCCGGCAGCTGCTGTCGGACATCGGCGAGCCTGTGCTTCCCAGCGCAATCGTCGAATCCATGGACGAGGCTTATGAGGCGTTGAAGACGCTGCCACTGCCACTGGTAGTGCGCCCGGCGTACACGCTTGGCGGCACGGGCGGCGGCATCTGCACCACGATGGACGAGTTCAACACCATCGTCGCAAGCGGTCTGGCAGCCAGTCCCATCAGCCAGGTACTACTGGAGCGCTCGCTCATCGGCTGGAAGGAGATCGAGTACGAGGTAATGCGCGACGGCGCCGACAATTGCATCACCATCTGCAACATGGAGAACATCGACCCGATGGGCGTCCACACCGGCGACAGCATAGTCGTCGCGCCCAGCCAGACACTTTCGGACAAGGAGTACCAACTCCTGCGCTCAGTCAGCCTGAAGATAATCCGCGCACTCGGCATCGAAGGCGGCTGCAACATTCAGATGGCACTCGCAGCCGGCGATGTCGTCTCCGATACGCTGCCGGGCGGCGGCGGCAAGGACAACGAATACTACATCATTGAGGTCAACCCGCGCGTCAGTCGCAGCTCCGCCCTGGCGAGCAAGGCGACGGGATATCCCATCGCACGCGTGGCGGCGAAGATTGCCGTGGGCAAGCGCTTGGATGAAATCCCCAACGCCGTAACGCAGCAGACCCTCGCCGCGTTCGAGCCTGCGCTCGACTACTGCGTCGTCAAAATACCGCGC
>JAGGDZ010000214.1 GCA_024648655.1 Chloroflexota bacterium
ATGGTTGTTTCTGGTCGTAAGCTTTGTGGCGGTCTTGGCGGCCGGCATGATGCTGACGCGGCAAAACGCGGTACATAGCGCCCTATTCCTCATCGTCAATTTTGGCTGCGTTGCCTTCCTTTATTTGATGCTTGATGCGCCCTTCCTGGCCATGGTGCAAGTCACGGTTTACACCGGCGCGATCATGGTGCTCTTCCTGTTCGTCATCATGCTTCTGGGCGCCGAAACGACCACCGATACCTCTGGGCGGATGCGTTGGCTGGGCTTCGTCGGCACGGCCGTCGCCATTTTGCTCCTGCTGGTCTTCGCCTTTCCCTTGACTTCCAACATGTTGGTGGACGAGACGGTTGAGCAGCCGGATACACAAGCTCAGATTCGCGTTATTAACGCCATCCCCGGCGGCGAAGCGCAGCTCTTCACTGTGATGGACATGGGACGCGCCATGACGCTGGAAGGCGCCGTCCGCGGCAATGTCCTGCTCGATCCTCTTGCTGAGTCAGCTGACGACACGCGACTGGACGGCGTCATCTACGAATACGGCCGCGAGACCACACAAGAGTATCTGGAGGTGGCGGCGGGCGACTATACGGTTATCGCCGGTGTAGGCGCTGGCGTCTTTGAGTCCGCGCCGATCTACTCAGAACCGCTTACGCTGGCGCCGGAATCGGCTCATTCGGTTCTGTTCTACGAAGATGCCGAAAGCCTGGTCACTGTTGCAGTGCTTGAAGACGACATCAGCGCGCCGGATGTTGGCAAGATGCGCCTCACGTTATTCAATGCCGTGACTGACAAACAAGTGTCACTGGTAGATGTCGGGCAGTATACTGCGCGGCGCACACTCTGTGAGAACAGTTCCTGCGGTTCGCTGATTCCGCATCGGGTTCTCATCGAGCTGTTGCCGGCCGGCGAGCATACCAGCCTCGAGCTGGAAGCCGGTTCGTATAATCTGGCCTTCGTCGACGAAGATCAGAATGTGCTGCGCACGCTGGCGGAATATGAAGCCGAGCGCGGCTTGATCGAGACGCGTGTACTTGTGCGTGAGCCGGGTGTTCCGGGCAGCCAGCCCAGTTATCGCGCCGCCGTTTTCAACGCGATCGGCGCGCCGGCCTTTGGCAGCCCCGAGTCAATAGGGCAGGTGCTGTTCATCG
>JAGGDZ010000247.1 GCA_024648655.1 Chloroflexota bacterium
TACAAGGAAAGATGGCGGTATGACTTCGATCCGGCTCTGGCTCAGCAGAAGCTGGCAGAGTCGGGCGTGGAGCCTGGCTTCGAGTTCGAGTATTACTGCCCGGCGGGCAACGGCACTTCTATTGAAGTTTGCCAGGCTGTCGTCGGTATGTGGGAAGAGCATCTGGGGCTGAAGCCGTATATTGACAACACCGCGTACTCGTCGCGGCGCCCAACAATGGTCGGACGCCAGATAAATTCCGTCTGGCAGACGAGCTGGGGGCCGAACAGCGCACAAGCGAAGGATCCGGGCGGCACGATTCCGGTCTGCTGCCTGTGGCCCATCGCATCGGCCGGTGGCTACAACGCAGGCATCGAGGACAACAACTTCTACAACGACTTCGACATAACCCGCGTGCAGGAGAAAGGTACGCCTGATAATCTTGCAACACGCGAAGAAATTATGAATCGCTGGTGGGACATCAAGACGGGTACGGGTATCGTGGAAGTGCCGACGCTTATTGGCATGAACCCCGACACCGTGCAAGAGTGGGACCTCAAGCCATGGCGCTTGACGAACAGCTTCGACACCGTCGTATATCAACCGCCGCAGTAAACTAGAACAGTTAGCGCCCATTCGGATTGAACCGGGTGGGCGCTTATTTTCTTTTAGCCCAGTGCAGAAATGGATCGTCTCACGACAGCCGACGACCCAAAGGTAAGGGGAAGCGGAACCTGACATGAAGACTTTTGTGCTTCGCAGGCTCATATTCATGGTTCTGTCTGTGATTGCGGCGACGCTGATAGTATTCAGCATGTCGCGACTGCAGGGCGATCCGCGCTATCTGTTCCTTGCATCCGGATATACGACACAAGAGCAGTGGGACGCTTGGGGCAAGGAGTTCGGTCTCGACAAACCACTGCCGATTCAGTATTTCATATGGCTTGGAAAGGCGATGACGGGCGACTTCGGCAAGTCGTTAAAGTCCGGGTACGAGTCCACTGAGATGCTGAGGATATTCGCGCCGGCGAGTTTGCAGCTAGGTCTCGCAGCGTGGATATTCGTGATAATCACAGGCCTGCCTTTGGGTGTGCTATCAGCCGTAAAGCGCGGCTCGTTATGGGACCTGATGGGCAGGACTTTTGCGGTGTTCGGACAGGCGCTACCCCCGTTCTGGCTAGGCATAATGCTCATTCTTATATTTGCCGTGCAACTTGAATGGCTACCCCCCGGGACACGAGGCGACGACGACGAATCGTTACTATCGCGCCTCAGATACTTCGTCCTACCCGCAATTACGCTCGGTTGGCTGGCTTCGGCCGGGCTGATGCGTCTGGTGCGCTCGTCCATGCTAGAGGTGCTGGACTCCGAATTCATCAAGTTGGCACGGGCGAAGGGTGTCGGAAACACAACACTCATTTGGAAACACGCGCTGAAGAACTCACTCATCCCGCCGCTCACATTCTCGGCGATCATAATGGCGGCATTCATTGCGGGCACAGTCGTAACGGAAACGGTGTTCGCCTGGCCCGGACTGGGTTTTATGACAGTCCAGGCAATTATCAACAACGATTTCCCCGTCATGACAACTGCAGTAATGGTATTCACTATCCTGTATGTACTGACAGTCTTTATCGTCGATGTACTTTACGCATTCATCGATCCGAGAATTCGGTACTCGTAGCCGGGAGCGGCACATACGATGGCACAAGCAGCAACGGCGACCCTAGAGAGCATCGAGCGAGCCTCCAATCAGACCTTTTTGCACAAAGTACTGTATGTGCTGCGCCGCTGGCCGGTGTTTCCGATATTCGTAATTGTTACCCTGGTAATTTCCGCGGTATTCGCTCCATTCATTGCTCCAAATGAACCCATAAGGCAGGACTTGCGCGCCAAGACGGATGCGCCCTTCTGGTATCCGGAATGCGGCACCAAGCAGAATCCAGTCAACAATAATGAGGTTCCTGAAGTGCCCTGGTTGGACAGGTGCCGGCAGATGGGGGAAAACTTCTACCTGCTGGGCGCGGACCCACTCGGCAGGGGTTTGCTGACACGCATCATATATGGTGCGCGCGTTTCTTTGGTTCTCGCAGCGGTGGCAATTGTCGTAGGAACCCTTGTCGGCACTGTTTTGGGACTATCCGCCGGATACTTCGGCGGTATCCTAGACGAACTTATAATGCGTCTGACTGACATTGCAACTGCGATTCCGTACCTGCTTCTCGCATTGATCATTGTGACCGTCCTTGGGCAAAGACTGTTTATCAGCGGAGATGTCATAGTCCTGGTACTCGCGCTGGCGAGTTGGCCCGGAATTGTGCGTCTTGTACGTGGGCAATGCCTTCAACTGAAGGCGCTGGACTACGTCGCACTGGCGCAGATCGCAGGCGCTTCGACTCTCCGCATAATGTACCGGCACATTTTGCCGGGCGTAACTAACACGATAGTCGTCGCGACGACACTTCAAGTTGGCAGCATCATACTGGCCGAGTCGATACTCAGCTTCCTGGGTGCCGGAGTACCGCCACCCACGCCGACTTGGGGATCAATGGTAGCGGAAGGCCGCGACTACCTCGGCTCGGCGTGGTGGGTCGCCTTCTTCCCCGGAATGGCGATATTCCTCACCGTGCTGGCGTTCAACTTCATCGGCGACTGGCTGCGTGATCGCTGGGACCCGAGGCTGCGGCAACTCTAGGCAGTTAAGCGGAGCCGAGCAGTTGTTTGAAGCATTAACAGCCCATCCTTGCGTCACGTATCGCCCATTTTCAAGCATACCTAATGCGCGGGCGCGACGTTAACAGCAGTCCTACCAAATGCGGTGTGGAGTTTTGGAAGGACATTGACAATTCGCTCACTTGTGCTAAAATGCATGTCTGCGAACATGTATTCTTGTACAGGAGAGCCATAATGCTCATCAAGCACACACCCGATACCTTTGAAAAGCTCCACATCCTCGGAGGCATGGCAAGCGACGACATCCTGTCGCGCCCCACACCCGGCAATAGAACGCCCACGCCCTACACATCCGCGCGCCGCAATCCCGTTCCCGGCGTCTATAAGGCAGCAATGCCCAACGGTAAATTCATCAGTCTCATGCGCGTCATGTTCACCGACTTCTGCAAGATGGACTGCTTCTACTGCCCCAACAGCCACTGGGTGCCCCGTAAACGCTACGCCTTCAAAGTCGATGAACTCGCCAATACCTTCATGGAAATGCACCGCCGCCATACGGTCAACGGTCTCTTTCTCAGCTCAGGTATCGCAGGCAGCGGCTCCAAAACCACCGAGCGCCTCCTAAAGGTCGTGGACGCTATACGGCATAAGCACGGCTTCAAGGGCTACATCCACATGAAAGTCATGCCCGGCACCGACTACAATCTAGTCGAAGAGGCGTACAGGCTGGGCACTCGACTCTCCGTCAACATCGAGACGCCTACAGTCGAAATGATGACCCGCTTGAGCACGATGAAAGACATGCAGCGCGACATCCTCGATCCTATGAGCTGGGTCGCAGATCTTATGCGCCGCAATCAAGGCACTGGCAGAGGCGCGACCATCGGACAGGCGACGCAGATGGTCGTGGGCGCGGCAAACGAATCCGACTGGGACATCTTCCAGCGCATGAACCAGCTTTACGGCGAATGGAACTTCAAGCGCGTCTATTATGCTCCCTTCCAGCCTATCCGTCATACGCCGCTCGAAGAACATCCAGCGACCCCGATGGTCAGAGAGCACCGCCTATACCAAGCCGACTGGCTAAGCCGCGTGTACAAGTTCACCAGCGACGAGATGCGCCTGGCATACGACGACGACGGCTTCTTGCCGTACGACGACGATCCCAAGCAGTCAATCGCCGTTCACAACCTAGACGCTTACCCGCTCGATGTGAACGCGGCCACCAGAGAGCAGCTCCTCCGTGTTCCCGGCATCGGTCCCACTTCCACAGATCGCATCCTGAAGAATCGCCACGCCCACGGCATCGATAACTGGCGCGACCTCCAGACCATGGGAGTCGTTCGCAAGCGCGCATGGCCATTCCTGCGCTTCCCAGGCCACCGCCCGCCCCGCGCAAAGCAACTCAAACTTGATCTCTTCAGTGAAGGCGCAAAGCAAGCCCGCAAGAAAGAATTAGCGTCCCGTCTTGGAGTCGCGCAATCCCAACCGACCTACAGCCCCGCCACCTGTGGCAACTCCGCCCAGCCCACGTCCTGCGCCGGCTGTCCT
>JAGGDZ010000188.1 GCA_024648655.1 Chloroflexota bacterium
CTATTCCGACCAATACCAAGCCGTGCGTTCCATTGCAACCAACAAACTCGCGTTGAGAGAGAAACCTGTCCCCGCTGAGTTGATACCAATTCAGGATACGCCTCTTCTGAAGGAAGCCGAATCTAACGAAAACGGCGTCGCCATTTACGTTCCTGCTCCGCAGGCAGATGAGGCGGAATACAGCGTCCCGCAGATTCTAACGAAGATGGAGTATATCAAGCCCATTCGTCAAAAGGCATTAGCGGACATTCGACCCGACCGCAATGGAAGCATCAGGTTTGTACCTCAAATAGTCAAGCAGATGACACGGATTATAACTTCCGTGGGTGATAAGGAAGCACCTCCAACTTTCCTGTCATACGATGGGCATCAGTTTATTCTGTCAGGCAATGAAATGAGTCTGGATGCCGATCCTGCTGAGGTCAGGAGCGATGTCGCAGCGTGGCTTGAATTCTTTGGCAACTACGAAAACGGCTTTGTCGGCGATGTGTCGAGATTGCAGAAAGACTATTTCACATTTATGTGCTGGTTCTTCTTCGCTCCACTCATGTGCGATGTGCGGAATAAGGCAATTCGCAATGGGGACTTCAGTTTCGACCAACCAATGTTTGCGGTGGTGTACGGTCAGAGCAACTGCGGCAAGAGCAGCCTCGTCGAGACTTTGATGAAATCTATGTTCTCATACCCCCGCATAGTGGAAACCCAGGCATTCACGCGCAGCAATCTGCGTGGCTTACAGCAGGCATACAAGCGCTTTCCTGTTGTATTCGATGATGTTACGCGCGATAGATTCAACCGCCATGCTCCTGAAATCATCAAAGACGAGAATATTCCGGATAGCGAATACCCATGCTTTGCTCTTTCTATGAATGCCGATGCGCGTAATTTCCCGAGTGAGATTGTCAAGCGTAGCCTGATGATTTATACCAGAACGTCCCTACCCGGAGACGACACTGCCGCCCGAAGAAGGCTACAAAGGTCTGTATCCAGTATCAGGGAGCGGCTCAATACGGCACTTTATCGTGAATATCTGAAGCATGTTACATGTGACTTGGCGTCCTTCACCAACGAGGATTACACTGATATTGATGTACTGCAAACATCCTCCGTAGCCCTCTGTTCGGTTTTTCAGGAGAACTTGCCCAACGGTGTAGCAATGCCTCACTGGTGTGCACCTATGACTCTGGAGGATTATCAGAGGCGAGCCTTTGAACGGCCTCGTCTTGTTCTAGATAACCTACTACACCCAGACAAGTACAGCAGAGAACGCCGGCCGCCAGTTGGCAGTTGGAACATATCGGGTGATCTTGTGATAGTTGCCGTGGAGCCAATTACCGCAAGCCGCACTCGAAGCGATATCCCCGACTGGATACTGGAAGATACGGCTAGCGTATCAGACCAGATTGCCATGAAACGCAACCTCTTAGAGGATTTTCTGAATAGACCTGTCAGGTCTCCTCGCCGATGGTTGTCTTTCCTCAGTTGAGGTTTCCATCCCGGCATTGGCTCTGATTTTTCGCGCCAGGACTGTTAGTATTACACTGTCATTGGCAAACACGGAAAGGACTTACTGAAGATGAACGGCGTACACGACATGGGCGGCATGCATGGCTTCGGTTCCATAGACATCGAGGCGGACGAGCCGGTATTTCACGAAGAGTGGGAAGGGCGCGTTTATGGTATGGTCACCAGCATCCGAGAGGAGCACGATGTCTATGGGCCATATGGCTCCCGCCACTACATCGAGAACATCCCGCCGGCGCGCTATCTCGCATCGAGCTACTACGAAAAGTGGATGCTTGCGCTGGAGGCGGCTCTGCTGCGCAAGGGCTTGCTAACGACAGAGGAGTTGGACGACAGGACGCGCCGATTCCGTGATGACGCAACTATTCAGGTGCCGGAACGCAATGACCCGGACCTCGCAGAGCGCGTGCGTCGGCGTATATACGCGCCACAGCCACTTGAGCAGCAGACGTCCTCGGCTCCCCGCTTTGGTGTCGGAGACTTGATCGTAGTGCGTAACATTCATCCGACGGGCCATACGCGCCTGCCCAGGTATGTGCGTGGGAAGCGCGGAGTGATCACGCGCATCTACGGAGCGCAAGGATTTCAGGACGAGCCAACGATAGCTGACAGCAGCCCACAGCATGTGTACAGTGTGGTGTTCGATGCCAATGAACTCTGGGGCGAGAACGCCGAATCGAACCAGCGCCTTTACATCGACATGTGGGAATGTTGGATGGAATCGGCGAGATAGACACGGAACAGGGAGCGGAACAATGAGCGGGAATCACAGCGGCGAGCATCATCTCGAACCACAGTCATACCCCGCGCTGCGGGCAAAAGCCATCGAATCGCTGCTAATCGAGAAAGGGCTGCTGTCAACAGACGCCATAGACGCGCGAGTGCAGGCGTATGAGCAGGACATTGGCCCACTGAACGGCGCGAAGGTTGTAGCGCGAGCGTGGACGGACGCCGAATACAGGAATCGGCTGCTGGAGGACGGCACTTCGGCTATTGGCGAACTGGGATTCTACGGCGCGCAGGGAGCGGAGATTATCGTGCTGGAGAACACTCCGACCGTTCACAATGTCGTCGTATGCACGCTATGCTCTTGCTATCCGTGGCCCGTGCTGGGCTTGCCGCCACGCTGGTACAAGTCGGACGCCTACAGGGCACGCGCCGTTATCGAACCTCGCGCCGTGTTGAAGGAATTCGGGTTGACGCTGGACGAGTCGGTTGAAGTGCGCGTGTGGGACAGCAACTCAGACATCCGATATATGGTCTTGCCTGTGCGTCCGGAAGGTACGGAACATCTGGATGAAGAAACACTGGCGGAGCTGGTAACGCGGGACAGCATGATAGGCGTGGCGAATGCCAAGACGCCGACACCGATCGCCTGAGGCAGACACTATGAGCGCCGAAATAGACGGCAGAATTTCTGAAATGCATGGCGAGCTTTCGCTGCCTCGCAGCAATGGCGAGTTGGTGTTCGCCGCACCCTGGGAAGGGCGCGCATTCGGAATCGCAGTCGCACTCAACGAAGGCGGCGCGTATGAATGGAGTGAGTTCCAGCGCAGGCTTGCGGAGGAGATTGCCGCCGCGCCACCGGACGAAGAGGGATCTGTGTATTACGAGCGGTGGCTTGCTTCTTTGGAAAGGCTGCTTCTTGAGCAAGGGATGATTACCCGCGAGGAATTGGAAGACCGCTTTACCGCGTATGAATCCGGGGAAGTGGACGATTAGCGAATCGACGATATGCGAATAGACGATATGCGAATAAGTGTAGGCAAGATACGCCTCATCGGGCTTGGACCGGGCGACAGGGCACTCCTGACGCCCGCCGCGTTAGACGCCATATGTTGCAGCGATGCGGTGGTTGGATACGACGGCTACCTTGATCAGGTGCGAGACCTGACAGGCGGTAAACAGATCGTCTCAATGCCTCTTGGAATGGAGATGCAGCGCGCCGCCAAAGCCGTCAAACTCGCAAGCGAAGGCAAGGCAGTCGCGATGATCTCATCCGGAGACATCGGTGTGTACGGTATGGCAGGGCCTGTATTCGAGCACCTAGCGGCAAATGGCTGGGACGGGAAACATCCGCAGGTTGAGGTCGTGCCGGGCGTAACCGCGGCGCAGGCAGCGGCGTCCGTGCTGGGAGCGCCGCTAATGCAAGACTTCTGCGCCATAAGCCTGAGCGACCTAATGACGCCTTGGGAGGCGATACGCAAGCGATTGGACGCCGCAGCTTATGCCGATTTCGTGATTGCGCTGTACAATCCACGCAGCAAGCGGCGACGCAAGCAGATTGCGGAGGCGCGCAGTATTATCTTGAAGCATCGCGCTGCCAATACCCCCATCGGTATAGTCCGGAATGCCTGCCGAACCGACCAAGAATCCACGCTGACCACACTCGGCGAACTGGAGCAACACTTCGACCGCATCGACATGTTCACCACACTGATAATCGGCAACTCCACATCGTATATCCATAATGGGCGCATGATTACGCCGCGCGGATATATGAACTCAAGCAGGCAGACATCATGACGAGGGCGTGGTCAT
>JAGGDZ010000009.1 GCA_024648655.1 Chloroflexota bacterium
AACAGCGAGCGACTTGAAGGCGAACTGAGGCAATCGGAGATTGAACGCGGCATTTTAGAGAGTAACATCATTCGGTGTGAGGAGCTTGAGAAGCAGATAAGCATACTGGAACAGGAACACAGAAAACTCGCTCGCGATAAGAGCATCTACGATGAACTAACCGTCGCGTTTGGAAAGAACGGCATTCAGGCGCTCGTCATCGAAAGCGCCATCCCACAGTTGCAGGATGATGCCAACGAAATTCTCGGCCGCGTCACCGAGAACCGCATGCACCTCAGACTGGAGCTTGACGAGAGTACATCCGAGCAGTTGGAAATACGCATTGCCGACGAATTGGGAACACGTGACTATCTTACATTCAGTGGTGGCGAGGCGTTTCGCATCAACTTCGCGCTCCGCATCGCGCTCTCTCGTCTGCTTGCACGGCGCTCCGGCGCTCCGCTTCCCGTGCTATTCATAGACGAGGGCTTCGGCTCGCAGGACAAGAGCGGTCAGGAACGACTCACCGAGGCAATCCAGTCAATTCAGGACGAGTTCGAGAAGATAATCGTCATCACGCACATCGACCAGCTAAAGGAAGCCTTCCCCGTCCGAATCGAGGTCAGCAAGGGCGAGCGCGGCTCGACGTTCAGCATCGTCTGATAGCTTCCACTCGGCTCGACGGAAGCATTGCTTCTATCCTTGCAGTTCGTCTCCTGCAACTTCTACGCTCATCGCACCAAAATCGAAAGGCGGTTGTCGTTCGTCAAGAAAACGTCGCATTCTGATGCCATTCACCTTGGGGCGGCGATGGCATCAGGCGTCCGAAAGCCATATTGCGCCCGTATCAGCGTCCCTCTGTCCATCACCTCGCGCGTGAGCGGGACAATCTCGTTCACCGTTATGCCAAAGACCCGTCGAACTGCAATTTCTTCCTGTCAAGATGCAATACCACGTTCTAAAGCTCAATCTCCCGCAGATCCGCCGACACTATCAACTTCGCGTCCGTCTCTGCCTGCACCTCCCCGGCCGTCCAGCCCGGCGCGACTTCGCGCAGCGCCAGCCCTTCATCCGTAACTTCCATCACGGCGATGTCCGTGACTATCAGGTCAACGCAGCCCTTGCCCGTAAGAGGGTAGCTGCACTCCTGCACCACCTTCGACTTGCCGCTGCGGTCGATATGCTCCATCGCCACGATGACGCGCCGCGCGCCCACCGCAAGGTCCATCGCGCCGCCCACATTGCCCACTCCGCGCTCCGGCAGCATCCAGTTCGCCAAATCCCCCGACGCCGACACCTGCAGCGCGCCAAGCACCGTAACATCTATGTGCCCGCCGCGTATCATCGCGAAGGCATCCGCCGAGTGGAAGAACGACATCCCCGGATACCACGCCAGAAAGTGGCCGCTCGCGTTCGTCAGGTCAACGTCTTCCTCACCTTCATCCGCCATAGGCCCAAAGTTCATCACCCCGCTCTCACTGTGGTACAGCACATCCCGCCCCTCCGGCACGAACTGCGAACACAGCGAAGGTATGCCGATGCCCAGATTCACCACATCGCCATCTTGCAGCTCCTTCGCCACGCGCATGGCGATGATTTCCCTGCCCAGCCTGTATTTCTCTTCCGTTGCTGCCATCGTACATATCTCCTCGTGTGTCAATTGTTTGACATATCGAGAGACCGAAAATCTCACCTGCCACTGGAAATCATCGTCATGCTCACAAAGGGCATGACGATTGGGGACGGTCGTCTTGGATAACCGTCTTTGCATGACCGTCCTTGCATAACTGGCGAGCATGACAGTCATGCAGACGATCATCCCCCTTCACTCGTCGCATCTTCACTCGTCGCGCTCTTGCCTGCTGCGCCTTATTTGCCGCGCGAAACCGCCCGAGACGCGGCCTGTCTCTATTGTGCGTACTTTCCTGTCAGCTGCGGCGTCGTGCCTTCGTTGCCCGCGCTCTCCCACTCGTGGCGCATCTCGCGGCCCCACGTGCGCTTCAGGTCGTCCCGCACGTTCAAGTGCAGCTTGCCAAGCCCTTCGACCTCCATATCGATAGTGTCGCCGTCCTGGATCGCGCTCAAACCGAAGTGGTTAGTGCCCGTGGCAACCACATCGCCCGGTCCCAGCGAGTGAACTGAAGTCACCCACTCGATTACGCGCGGAATCTTGTGCGCCATGTCGTCCGTGTTGAAGTCCTGGCAGAGGCGATCGTTCACCCACAGCTTCACCGGCAGGCTCTGAGGGTCCGCAACCTCGTCGGCGGTAACCAGATATGGCCCCATCGGAGCGAACGTCTCGCGCGACTTCATCTGGTAGAACGCAGGCACGCCCCTGGCCGACACGTCTATGAAGTTCAAGTAGCCGAAGATGTAGTCGTATGCGTCCTCTGCCTTTACCTGCCACGCGGGCTTGCTGATGACCAGCCCCAACTCAGCCTCATGCTCGAATATCGACGAAGCCACATCAGGCAATAGTATGGTATCCCCATCGCCAATGAC
>JAGGDZ010000255.1 GCA_024648655.1 Chloroflexota bacterium
TCAGGTACTCTACGAGGGCATCATCTTCCATACCCTCGCCTATGACCTCTCCATCCAGGTGCGCTGCGATCTGGCTGACGCTCACGCCGAGCAGGCGCCTGTCTTCCGGTATCAACCCAAGCACACGCGCTCCCCTCATAGAAGCCTGCGCTGCAATTGACGGCATGAGGTTGGCGCGCGCATCAGTGCCCATGTACTGGGTAACGCCGTTGATGATGTACCCAATCACCCTTCCACCGTAGGGCGCGCCCGTCGCCAGCACTATGCCGTGCGATAGCGAAGCGTCATATCCCGCCACAACCAGCACCTTCGCGTCAACATTGTCGCACACGATACGTCCTAGCGTCCCAGCCAGCCTGTTCGAGCCTTCCACAATAACAATTTCGTTATCCGCAGCCAGACTATTGATGAGAGCACTCACCTCATCGAAATTGCCACTGCTCACCCTATCCGCGACCTCGACGGGCATGCCCTTAGTGTCCGTGCCTAGCAGATCGGCGTACATCGCGGTGTCCGGATCGTTCTCGCTGTCCGTAATGGGCTTGATTGCAACGACCGACTTGGACTGCGCTCTCAGTAGCTTGGCAAGCGCCATGCACACCGCTGTCTTGCCTACGCCCGGTCGATCGGATACGACATATAGGATGCTCATTCACTGCTCCCAAGGGTTGCTTCACAGTACTTGAGGATATAGCGTCGCAATTATAACAAAAGGCGCGGGTAGGGTGTACTTTGTGCTAAAGTTAGTGGGACAACGAAGAATAATTCAGACGTGCTATGGTTGCACCGAAATTGGAGTCCGGCTTCATTGCTCAGCAGAGAGACAAAACCATGACCGCTCGAAGCGCTCTAAGACCACAGATTGCAGACTACGCTCATCTGGAACGGTTGCCAGACCCGGAGCGTGAACCTGATATGCAGCAGCACGAAGGCATAATGTCCTGTCAGACAATACTTAGGCTCAATTTTGCCCACAGGGACGACGGACTGCTCTGGGGACACAGCGGGGCGCTAGATCTGGACTTGTTCTGGGATGATGGTGAGTTGCGCTTCCGCGACCCGATGGCAGGGGAGTTTCTGCTGACACCGGAAGAATTGCAGATTGAGCGAGATGCCGCAGAAGCTGAACTAGCCAGAGTTCGGGAGCAGTTGCGGAGGCTGTAGCAGGATTGATACAAGTGTCAGGTTTCAAGTATCGCGTATCGTCAGACGGTCGCAGTTCTCTCATCCTTTTCATCGTGTCTATCTATGCCGGCGTCCTGCTCATGGCATGCAGCAACGCACAGTCTGACGTACCGGCTATGGAACAGCGCGCGCAGGCGCTAAACAGATCCATTATGTGCCCCGTCTGTCCCGGAGAGTCCATCGACCAGTCACAGGTTGCTCTCGCCGTGCAGATGCGTGGCATAGTCAACGAAAAGCTAGCAGAGGGTTGGTCAGATGAGCAGGTGCGCGAGTTCTTCGTGGAACGGTACGGGCATAGCGTCCTACTGGAGCCGCCGACTGAGGGCGTATCCCTCGCCGTCTGGCTTCTGCCGCCGGTTGGCGTCGCAGTAGCGATTGTGTCATTCATCCTTGTCCTGCGCCGGATGCGCCGCACACAGCCCACTTCGACCGCCAACGAAGCACAAGACACTATGACGGACGAAGACCTCCAATCCTACTACGAACGTATCGAAGCTTCCGTATCCGGAACTAGCAGAGATGGACAGGATATAAGAGATGGTTGATGCCGGACAGCTTGCCCTCGTAATCGCGCTGGTCGTGACGGCATACGCCGCAATCGGCTCGTTTGTGGGCGCCTGGCAGCGCATACCCGATCTGACGGCAAGCGCACGCTACGGCTTCTACTCCGTGCCCCTGCTGCTGCTCGTATCCACTGGGGCGCTGGTGTACGCTTTCGTTACGCGCGATTTCGGAGTGCGCTATGTCGCCGAAAACAGCAACCTCGCCATGCCGCACATCTACACTTGGGTCGCATTCTATGCAGGCAATGCAGGCTCTCTTCTGTACCTTGCCCTCGTGCTAGCAGGCGTGTCGGCGATCGCCGCGCTCACTATTCGTAAGCGCCTGCCGCACACAACGCCCTACGCGCTCGGCACGATGGCGCTTATACTGCTATTCTTCCTCGTAATTATGCTCTTTCTCGCCAACCCGCTGGAGCGCTTGCCAATTGCGCCCCCGGACGGGCAGGGCATCAATCCCCTGCTAGTTCACTTCGGCATGTTCATACATCCACCGCTTCAAATGGCGGGGCTGGTCCTCGTCGCGGTGCCGTTCAGCATCGCTATGGGCGCGCTCGCGGCTCGGCGCGGCGGACGTGACGAGTGGGTGGATCTCGGCAGGCTCTGGGGCATGGTCTCGTGGCTGGTGCTCACGATGGGACTCATGCTCGGAAGCTGGTGGGCGTACACTATACTAGGCTGGGGCGGCTACTGGGCATGGGACCCCGTTGAAAACTCTGCACTGATGCCCTGGCTAGCGATGACCGCATTCGTCCACTCCATCATGGTGCAGAAGCGGCGCGGGATGTTCCGAATGTGGAACATGGCGCTCATCATAATCGCGTTCACGATGGCACAGATGGGCATGTTCATAAACCGAGGCGGTCCCGTCCCATCGGTGCATTCCTTCGCGCAGAGCACGATGGGTTGGCTGTTCCTCGCGTTCATGGCAGGAACGCTGCTCGTATCTATAGTTGTCTTCTTGTGGCGCTACGGCTCGCTGAGAAGCCGCGCGCAGCTTGAGGCATTCGTTTCCCGAGAGAGCGCATTCCTCGGCCAGAATATACTCTTCCTATTGGTCGCATTCGTAACCCTGTGGGGCACGATATTCCCGGTATTCAGCCAGGCGGCGGACGACACTGTCATCACCGTCGGTCGTCCATTCTTCGATCGGGTGAACGGGCCCATCCTGCTGCTCATCGTGGTTCTGATGGGCATAGGTCCCCTGCTGCCATGGAGACGCTCGACCACGCAAAGCCTGGTACGCGCTCTTCGCGCCCCTCTTGTCGCCGCTCTGCTGACCCTAGTGGTTCTGCTGATAGTCGGCGTACGTCAGCCTATTGCTCTGGTCGCATTCGCGTCGGTAGGTCTGGCGGTCGGCGGCATTGTGACCGAGTGGACGCGAGGCACTCGCTCCCGACATCGGCGAGGCGAAGCATACTCCGCGGCGTTCCTCAACTTGCTTTCCGGCAACCGTCCCCGCTATGGCGGTTACATCGTGCATCTGGGCATTTCGATGCTCGCCATTGGCGCGATAGCGTCATCGTTCTTCAGCGTGCAGCGCGACATCGCAATGATTCCCGGCGATGTCGCGTCCTTCGGCGACTATACCTTCAGGTATGTTGGCGCCAACCACACGCTGCACCCGGACAGAGCCGAATCCGTAGCTACGTTCGATGTGTGGAAGGGTGAGCGATCGACAGGCAGAATGGAGGCGTTCCGTGCCTTCTACCCCACATTCCGAATAGCTTCCACGAAGGGCGCTATTCGCAGCACCCCCATTGAAGACTTCTACATCGTACCATCTGAATTCGGCGCAGACGACCAGGCGGTCTTCCGAGTGCTCATAAATCCTATGGTCTGGTGGATGTGGGCATCCGGACCAGTGCTGGCGCTGGGAATCCTTGTCGGACTGTGGCCATCACGACAGCCTGCGCCCGCCGATGTTCGAGTTCCGGGTGGCGCTCATCCGGCGAGAGCGTAGCTCATGCTTGTGTTCATTGCTGTACTGCTTGCGCTCATCCCCGCGATTGTCATCGTGTACCCGTTCCTACGGCGTGGTGAGAGCGACGAATGGCTTGACGACGAAAGCTCGCCTATGGCAACGCTGCAACGGCGCTGGGAGGCTGCACTCGACGGCATACGCAGCGCGGAATTGGAGCATGCAATCGGCAACCTGAGCGAGGAGAACTACCGCTGGCTGCGCCGCCAGTACATGCGTGAGGCAGCGGTAGTCATGCGCGCGATGGAATTGGAGAACGAAGAAGAAGACGCGCTGCTGGTGCAGATAGAAGTCGAGAGCAGGCGAGTCAGGGAGCGTGTGTTAGGGGATGAGCAGACCACAGGCTGATTTTGTGTGTATGTGGTCTGCCAACTAGCGATCCGCCAATTATCGAGTGGAGTTGCCATTGCGGTTTCCGCTGCTGTTTACTTCCGTGCCCGGTATAGGCTCATAGAACTCTCTACCCTCACGTTCCGCCTCTTCCCTGCGCTGAAGCCAACCCAAAATTTCTTCGCGCATTTCTACTCTGCCTTCCTCCCTGCCTTCTTTTCTGCCTTCCTCTCTGCCTTCTTCTCTGCCTTCTTCCTTCTGGCGCTCTTTCAGTGGCTCTATGAACTTCTGCCTGAGATAATCTGCCGGCAACAAAACCATACGCCCCACCTCCATGAAGCTGATTATAGAAGTCGCGTACAACACGCCGCTGGAAGTAGCCGACTTAACGAGTTCCATCCAATCTGTCCAGTGAGAACATTCAGGGCATCCACCAACCACCACTATGACAACGATCGTAATCACGATGGTAACGCTGAATATGGAAAAGTATATTGGTTGCCATTTCTTAGATGATGTTTCCACAAGCCTTCCACAGCATATTGTCGATTAGCACGTCCTGTTAGCCGATTCTACCACATCTTCCAACGTCTTATGGCACAATTATATTGTCAAAAGCCTGAAAGGTAATTCGGTAGCGTCAGACTCTGAAAACTGATAACTTTGAACATGCAATGAGAACTCATCCCCGTCTGCGAAATCCCTCGTCCATCTTGCTGATCTTATTCGCGACCGCTTGCAGTTTGGTGGCTGCCAGTCATGCCACGGCGCTGGCACAGCAGTCGCCGCTGTCCATATCAGGTCGGCTCGTCAACGGCTCACCCCAGCCCGACAGCCTCTTCGGGCTTCCGGTTATACTTCACATGCAAGGCGAAGCCACCTATGATAACAAGACGACCATCACCGACAACGACGGGGGCTTCACATTTGACGGCATCGTGTACGACCCCACCCTCGTCTATGGCGTATCGGTGCGCTACCAGGACGCCATTTACGGTACAGAGGTCAATCTGGCGGACGGAACACCACCCCCGGTAACCATCGAGGTGTACGACGCTGTGTATGAACAGGATGTCATAAGGATTGGCTCCGCGTCACTTCTCTTTGCCGATGCCGATCGTATGACGCAGAGCGTCTCCGCTCTCGAAATCGTGAAAGTCATCAACGACTCCGACTTCACCTTCGTGCCCGGCAGCGGCGGCCCCATGAGCCTGCTGCGCTTCGGCCTGCCTCCGGGCGCGGAAGGCTTGCAGGTCGATACCCGCCTGCTAGGCGCAGATATTGTGCAGGTTGATCGGGGCTTCGCAGTCATCGGCAGCGTTCCACCCGGCGAGCACGACATCATGTTCACCTACACTTTCCCTTACGACGGAGTGGAGACCACCTTCGAGAAGTCGTTCCCGTTCGGTGCGGACAGCCTCCGCCTTCTATCCCCCAACGAAGTGCTGTCACTCGCAAGCGAGGACATTGGTACGCCGGAGCCGGTGACCATCGGCGAGCGTCCCTATCAGCTCATAGAAACCTCGAACGTCGAACGGGGCAGACGCATCAACGTGCGGCTCTCGGGACTGCCCCAAACGACACTGGCGGACCGTGTACAGGGTGCCGTCACCGGCGCGCGCTACGAGTACATCGCCCCCGCCCTGCTCGCCGTATTCTTGACCGCGCTCATCCCCTTCGCCATCATCCGCCACAGGACGAGAAGGACTGCCTATAGTGAAGTGGATGAGCGCACAGATCCGGAATAGCCCAGCCTCTTCACCAGATATTCGCACACCTCCCGCCATTCCCGTCGCCTACCGTGCATGTCCGTGTATGCGCCGCCAATCTCGAATACGCCGATGCCCGTATCGACATAACCTAGCCGCTCGTACAGTGCGCGGGCGCGCGGATTGTCGATGCCCACCGCCAAGCCTATCTTCCCGAACCCTCGCTCCATCGCCAGCCGCTCGCCATGTTTCAATATCCTAGTCCCAATCCCCCGAGAACGATGCTCCGGCATCACGAACAAGTCTTCCACATGCGCGCATCTTGGGATACGCTCGGCAACGAAGGCATCCGTCGTTCCCTCCCACCTAACTATCGTGTGCCCAATGGGTATCTCGCCCTGCCAGGCTATCAGGTACGTCAGCCGCCCGTCCCGCTGCTGCGTAAATCGGTCATGATGTCGCCCCGCCAGCCGTTCAACATCGAGATGCGCGTCGAGGATCGGGAGTTCGTCCTCAGCTAACGGTCGTATTTCCGACGCTAATTCGATTGACATATGATGCACAATAAAATGCTACTAATGCTACGATTCCCAGTTTGGGGCAGTAGGGATTTAAGATCGGGTGCTATGCGAGGCATTCTACGGAGTTTGGCATTTCGAGGGACGAGTTTGACCGTGCATAGACACCTCTCCGTTCTACTTGATCAGCCTCTTCCGCATCTGCCTCGACGCCAGCCACACTGCGACGAGCAGGAATGCAACCAATTCCCCCACCCACAACAGCATCCACGGCGTAAGTTCTCCGACGAAAAGACCCCGAACCAGTGCCGCCGACGCCGTCAGCGGCAACGCCCATGCTGCGTTCTGCACCACCTCCGGCAGCCTGTCCAGCGGGAAGAAGACCCCGCTCACCCAGAACATCGGCAGGATGAACAGCGTCAGGAAGTTGTTGATCGAGCCTATCGTGCTCGCAGTCGCCGTCATTACCATCGAGATAGCCGCGAACGTCAGGCCAACGAGATACGCCACCGGCAGCGCGAGAATAGCCCACGGCGAGCTTACAAGCCCGAATATCGTAGCGACAAAAAGCACTGCCACGGCCGACACTAAGCCGCGCGTCGCTCCCCACAAGACCTCTCCTACCACTATGTCCTCAGGACCCAGCGGCGTGAACAGGATGGACTCATATAAGTTGTGCGTCTCCATTCGCATATACGCGCCGTATGAGGCGTCGAATGTCGCATGGAACATGGCATAAGAGGCTATGACGCCCGGCGCGAGGAAGTGCGGATAACTTATGCCCTCGCCGAGGTTTGATATGTAAGCGCCCAGCCCGAAACCCACACCCAGTAGAAGCACGAACGGCTCTACGAAGAGACCGCCGATCTCGAAGCGCCAGGCGCGCCGGAAGGCGTCAAGGTTGCGCTGCCACACGCGGAATCCGCCCCACACGGGCGTCCGCTGCGCCATTGTCGTCATCGTTGTTAATGTCGTCATAGTAGTCGATTAGTCAGCCGGTCCGTCGTTCCGAACCAAGTGCGGAACCTAAAATCGTTGTATCGTGAGCGTTCCAAAACTTTGGGTTCTATACTCCGCTCTGCCGCGCTCAGAACGACATTGAAAAGAAGCTCTTCGTTCAGAGCTGCAACTGAGGATGGAAGGCTTTATCCTTCCCATCCCGTCTATCGATATAAGTCCTACCCCTCACGCAGCCCACGCCCGGTCAGGCGCAGGAACAGATCCTCCAAGTTGCCCGGACGCCGGAACATCTCGTACCCGTTCAGGCTGCCGTTCTCGTTCAGCGCCGTGCTGTTGTCTCCGTAAAAGTACAGCGAATCTCCGCCATACTCGAACTCCATCCCCTCGTCCGTAAGCCGCCGCACCACGCTCGCCATGTGCACTGGATTCACGCGCAGCTCCACGACCTGGTCCCCCACATGCTCGTGAACAAGTTCGCGTGGCACGCCTTCCACAAGAACATTCCCCTGGTCTATCACCACAAGCCTATCGCACAGGTGCGCCGCCTCGTCCATATAATGCGTGGTCAGCAAAATCGTTATTCCCCTCGACTTCAGCATCGCCAATTTGTCCCACACCAGCAGACGCGCCTGCGGGTCCAGCCCAGTTGTCGGCTCGTCCAGCACCAGAATCCTGGGATCGTGCAGCATCGCGCGCGCAATGAGCAGCCTCCGCCGCATCCCTCCCGAAAGCTCGTCTATCGTCTGGTGCGCCTTCTCCTCAAGCTGGAACTGCCTTAGAGATTCCATAGCGCGCTGCTCGGCAAGCTTGCGGGGCATATTGAAGTAGCGCGCGTAGGTCAGCAGGTTCTGCAAGACGCTCAGGTCAGGATCCAGGCTGTCCGACTGTGACACGATGCCCAGCTCAAACTTGATCCTGCGCTGCTCCCGGCTCACATCCATGCCGTGAACGAACAGCTCCCCGCCGTTCACAGGCGAGACGCACGACAGCATCTTCATAGTCGAGGTCTTGCCCGCCCCGTTAGGACCGAGAAAGCCGAAGCACTCGCCCTCGAAGATGTCGAAGCTGATGTCGTTGACAGCCGTGAGTTCGCCGTATCGCTTGATGAGATGTCGCGCCTGAACCGCGACTCTGGCATTTCGATGCAATTTTTCGTCCGATAGAGAGGTTGGCGCTCTTGTGAATAAGCGCGACCATTTAATTGTAGCAATAATTTGAGGTTAGGTGTCAGCGTTTCGTATGGTGTTCGTATGGTGAGACGATTTCATAAATGGTCTCACCGGAATCTAAAAAGCTTGCATTCTTAATGTGGATGGCAAAATAGTTCCGAAAGATTATGACAATGCTCCAAACGCCAATTGGCTATTCTACATCGCCGACAAGTGACTTGATGTGCCTTCTGTTCTATGCGCTGCTTGCTGGCGTCATGTTTTTCTCCTCAGCCTCGTCCAGCAACTCCCGCAGCGGCACTATCTGCACATGCGTCTCCCCGTGATGCTTCTGCCGCAGTATCAGACACCCCGCCTTCACCTCCGCCATCTTCAGCCCGTCGTGCTCACACCGTATCGCCTGCGTCTTGCCAGATTCCATACTACCCGTACCCGTCCTGTCCATCGATGTTAAACTCCCATCGGCGGCAAATTCATCTCGCGCCGCACTTCATCAACCGTCATTATGCCCGCCTTCACGTAGATGCTGCGCCGCTTCGCCTTGTTCTCCTCGCTCTCCTTCAGTGCCTCCACTCCGCTCAGGTCGAACTCCACTGTCAGCGAGTCGTCCCCGAAATGCGGCAGTAAGTGCTGCTGCAACGCCTCCCGGTAAAACGACAGCTGCGAAGATATCGTATCCTCCCAGAACAGCCGCCGCGCCGTGCTGAAGTTCGAGAACGTCGTATTCTCCAGATCGCCAATCATCACCTTCGGCACGCCGAACACCCTCGTAACGTCCTCAAGGCTCCACCGCAAGCTCTCGATGTACTCCATGTCGCGCGGGCTGAAGCCCAGGTTGCTCGCTTTCATCCCCGGGCTGAGCAGCGCAGGCCGCCGTGTCTTCTCCACGCCCTGAAAGCGCGACTCCCAGCGCGCGTAGAAATCGCTCACCTCCGCATCCGTCGGAAAGCCTTCCATCTCGATGATTAGCCCCGGCGTGCTGTCGTTCTGCAAGAGCTTGCGGTTTGCCCGCAGCGCGTCCATGCCCATGTCCGCCGACTGGCGCAGCGGCGCGATCGGCGACAGCCCCGCATACTCGTCCAGCGGGTTGAAGTAGCGCATCCACACAACATCCTCCGGCAGGTACGGTACAAGCTCGCTGCCCGCGCCCACATACACAAACCCCTTGATGTAGCGCTGCGTGTCCGGTATCACCCGCATCTTGTCCGGGCGCAACGGCCATATCTCCACGATGCCGCCATGTTCGTCCCGCTCCAGCCCCCAGAACGCCGAACCCCATAGCGACAGGTAAGTCTCCGTCGCACGCCACAAGTCGCTGCGGCTCCAGAACGGATTCGGCGAGTCCAGCAGTCGCTGCAACGGATGCTCCGACCCCACAGGCTCGCTGCCCGCCCTCGCGCTTATTTCGGGGTGAATTGAAGATGGCTGTCGTTCTTCCTGTCCACTCATCCTTGATGAAGGAAAGCCGGCAAGGGTGTGATTGGAATGCACACGCCGCCGGGATACCGGAACGCGCCGCAGCGCCCGCAGAGGCAGCCGCGCTATCGCATCCTGCCGCACCTTGATTGCCGCATAGACTATCGCGGAGCGCGGGTAATACTCTCCGAACGCCGTCTGCGCCCAGCCCGACGCGCTGCCGCCTGCCAACTCCTCGAACCCATGCCTGAACGCGTTGTCGAACCGCGCTCCCAATGCGCCCTGCCCGACCCGTTGATGACCTCTCATCGCCGCCGAAAACGCCCTGATGCCTCTGATGATGTTCAACTCCATACCCTCCAATCTATACCGCGCCATCCGAAATGTTTCCCAAAACCCCTTCCCCTTGATCTTCCCCTTGTCCCCTTGATCTTCCCCTTGATGGAGGGAGAGCCTGCCCCTGTGCGGACAGGGGATGGGTGATGGGTGTGAGCGGGACAGAATATCCTCCCCCACCATGTACGTCGATGTCAGTTCCCCTCACACCCATATCTTCAAGCTCGAACCCTTCGCAGGCTGCAGCGCGAACGTCATCGCCAGCGCGTCCGCCTCGTCCGGCGAGTCCGTCATCTCCCGTTTGCTCTGCAACCTGACGCGCCCCTTGCTGTCAATCGTGTACTCCCGGCTGCTCACCTGACTGATGAGATTATCGTCGTTCTCCGTATCCATCTCCCCGTCCAGGTAGCGCTCACGCATCGCCCACCACACCTCCGCGTTCCGGTTATCAAAGCGATCCTCCCTTTTGGCTTTCGCGCCGCCGTTGAACGCTTCGATCCGCGCCGTCGCAAGCCCGACCTCGCGCAGCCTGTCCACTACGCCCGCGCCGACACCTACGCTGTCTATCACCAGCACATCTACTCGGTGCTCGTCGCAGTACGACTTCAGAACTCCCGAAACCTCCATCGTGTCGTACCCACGCACCCGCCGCGCAATGCGCGCCACGCCGCCCTGCCGCCGCATCACCACCGTATGGTCATGCCCCTTGTGCGCCACATCGCACGCCACCACGACCTCGCCTTCAGGCACGAGTTCGCGCTCCACCGCCGCAGTCGCCGCGCTCAGTGGCACCAGCACATCGTCCAGGTTCTCCGGAAACTGCCCCAGCACCGAGCCGATGTACAGAGCAGAGTCTTCGCCCCACTCCTGCTTGTGGTCCTCCACATCCTCGAGGGTAATCAGGCCCGGGCGGACAACCTCCCTTTGAATTATGTTCGGCGTGTCCTTCGCCCCTATCTGCACAGTCTCCCACAGGTGCCGGTTGCGGTGGTGTGAGTCGTAGAAAACACCCCCGTTCGTGAACGGATTCCCCGTCAGCAGCATCTTCGATGGATTCAGCCGCCTCACCGCGTGGTAGTAGTCGTCCGGCAGCGCGTGCGCCTCTGTGATGACTGCCAGCAGCTTCGGCGAGTGAAAGCCCAGAATCTTGTACGGCGAGTTCGACGTGAAGCCCAGCGCGAAAGTCTCTTCGTCTATCACGTAGCGCGACTTCATCATCTTCCCAGGAAATCTGTCCGCAGCCTTGCCGTGCGCGAACCGCACTTCATTCCACACGATGTCCTCCACCTGTCGCAGCGTCGGTCCTGTTACGATAGCCTTCGCCGGCGAAAACCTATGCACCCACCACAGCACTATCCGCGCCGTAGTCCAGTCCTTCCCCGAGCCGTTGCACCCCACAACGGATATGCGCCGCGCGTCCGAGTCCATCAGGCGCAGAATCTCTCGCTGCTTCTCGTAGGGCTTCTCGCCCAGCGCATTCTCCACGAACTCCAGCGCCGACACCTGCCCGAACTCTCCCTCCGAATCTTCCTTCGACTCGGACTCGTAACGCTCACCGAACCAGTCCTCATAGTTGATATGCCCATTCGTTGACACTCACCACCCCCCATCACCCTGCTCGCCGCATGCATCGTCGCCATCCGCCAATGAGAATCCACAAAAAAAGAGACGAACCCGCTAGGGTCCGTCCCCGATGCCAACCAGAATAGTACAGATATTCTACAATGTCAACCCATTTTCAACAGGCTCAAGGCTGAGGAATATACAAAGGTTCCTTTCGCTGCGACAACTTACTTCTTACACATCGAAAATATCGTTCACCGCGCACGAAAACCCGGGCAGCACCTCGCCGCCATCCAGCGTATCGCCCTCTCCCAATGTGAACACCGCGGCATCTTTTCTGCGGAAAAGTAGCCTATGTCAGGGTCTCGAACGGTGTGGCGCGCGGCGTCGAGCAGGGTCCCAGTATCCGAGGTCACTAGCATCCCAAGACGCTGTGGCTTGATAAAAGCCCCCAGCAAAATGGTTAAGTTCGCCACTGTCTTGCCGTGATTAACCCCCGTTGACATCGTGCCGCCAAGCCTTCCTCGAATCAACTCGCCACGAACCCCCTTGCTGTGCAGTTCCAGCAAATCATCGGCAGTCAGCATTTTGTCTCGCGTAGTCGTCATAGCAGTCGCTCCATATAGATTGCAACCATATTCTGCCGCACCCTATTAATTCTATCCATCCTGCCTGTCCATCCTGCCTGTCCGTCCTATCAGCCCGCGCTGCGCCTAGAACAGCCCGCGCACCGCCGCTAACTAATGCCTGTTTCTATCCCCGAGCGCTGGGGAATCTCCCGTCTTCTTCCGGTTTCGCCATCTCGTCGATTACATCCATCGTCCGCGCACTCGAACCCTATGTGCAAGTCCAGCAACTCCTGCCCCATCCTCACCCAAGCATCCCAATCGTGATACAGCGGCAGGCGCGGAAACTCCCGCAGCAGGTCAACCCTGTACTCGCGGCGGTACGCCGGGTTGTGCAGCGCGGCGTCAATTGGCAGCGACATTTGCAGAGAAAATCCTTCCAGTTCCAATTGAAAGCGAAGCAGCTTTTACTTATGAATCGCAACTAGCAACTAGGTCCAATCACTTCTATACAAAACTTCGGTGGTCAGATCTTCTAATTTAATCCCCTGAATCTCGCAAGATTTTCTCAATTGATAGCCTCGGGGAATCAATGATGACAACTCCCTCCGGCAAGTCATCATCGAACTGGAAATAACCTCCTTCAGATATGGCAACTAGAAGCATCAATTTTGCGCCTTTGCGCCTCGATGCTTTGTGTAACTTGTGAGCAGCTTCCAAAATTGTCTCGTCTTCTCGCTGTACTCGAATAGGGACAGGAGTTTCGTCAATACCTTCTTTCAGAAAGGCATCAATGCCGCTGTTACGCTGCACTGGGACATATTTCACACCGAGCAACATTGATAGCAGAGTTTCGTCTGCATTACGATAGGAGTCTCTCCCTTTGACTAATAGAGTTGATTTGCTTCTGATTGGATTCTTGAGTCGCTGGCGGGTCAATTCAACCGCATCTTCAGAAACGTCAATTCCAATAGCGTTTCGCCCCAGCAAATTTGCGGCTAATAGAGTCGTTCCACTTCCACAGAACGGATCGACAACCGTGTCACCTTCATTGCTAGACAGGCAGATGATTCTTTCCAGTAAATGCAGAGGCTTCTGAGTTGGGTAACCTGTCCGTTCTTTTGCCTTGGGGTTCAGATACGGAATATCCCAGACATCGCTGAGAGGAACCCCATGTTTGTCACCATTAGGCTCAATGTTTCCTAGCTCGTCTCTCTTGTAAATCGATTTTCCGAACGTATCTCTAGCACGCTGTTGAAGGATCTGGTCAATGTTCGTGGACGGCGAGTATTCCTGCCATGCCAAATTGAATGTGAATTCGTCTGATTTCGTATAATAGTAGATAGTCTGGTGAGCTGGCAGCAGCCTTCTTCTGGAATTTGACCAACGCCTGTAGTACCAGATGATTTCAGACCTGAACATCTCTGGCCCAAAGACCTCATCCAACAGTGCTCTTGCCAAATGATTTGCATTTGGGGCGCAATGGAAGAATATGGAGCCGTCACGCGAAAGGACCCTGTGGATTGCCTTCAAACGCTGAAATAGGAAACCAGAGTAATCCTCTTCTGATACCCATATGTCATCAAATGAGAAGATTTTCTTCCTGTCACGTGAGACGAGACGATGTGATTTCTGCGTAAAGAATGGAGGGTCGAGGTACACCAAGTCGATGCTTTCGTAGTTCATATTTTGAAGTACGATGAGACAATCTGCGTGATGCACTTCGGCTTTAATTTTGGACGACATTTTCTTCTGCCAATTCCTCCAGAATGCTTAGCAAGTCAGTGCCTGTGCGCTGGCGAATATATTCCCAAGCCGCATCACTGTAGTGATACTCTCCAGAAACTCCTTTGTAGAGCGTCTCCAATGTTCGTTGAATCCTGATTGCTTGGGCACGATTCGGATAAAAGAACATAACCCGAATGGGAATATATCCTGCATCACAGATAGCCGAAATTCGCGTGTGCTCCTTTGTAATGTGATCGCCATCAGTGGTAGCATCTCGCCATTTCATCTCTATTGCGTCAGAACCAACTAGACAGTCAATTTCAAACCTCCTGGGGCGCTGTCCTTGAGTATTCGGTATCCAAATTGAGCCGGAATCTGGGTATCTATCGACAAAGCAAATCTTCGCCGCAGCTTCAAGAAATCTGCCAGCATAATTGTACAGAAAGCGTCCTTTACTTTGGTAAACGTCAATCAGATGGCCCTCCGTAGTACTGATTCCTAAGACCTGATAAATTAGATAATGTGAATTATCGTCATCTTCCATTTCTACAATACGCTCGTCAACTCTCTGCTTGAATCGCTCGGCGTACTGATTTGCGAGATGCCGAATTTTATCTTCTGTGCTAATTTCAGGTA
>JAGGDZ010000243.1 GCA_024648655.1 Chloroflexota bacterium
CGAGACCGTCGTCGGCGGCAACGTGCCGCGGGAATACATCCCATCGGTTGAAAAGGGCGTCGCCAAGGCAATGGGCGATGGCGCAATCGCCGGTTACCCCATCGTGGACGTCAAGGCGACGCTATTCGACGGCAGCTACCACACGGTTGACTCGTCCGGTATCTGCTTCGAAATCGCCGGCGGACAGGCGCTCACCAAAGGCGTGCAGCTCGCATCGCCCACGCTGCTTGAGCCGATAATGCGCGTGCAGATTACCGTGCCCGACGACTTCACCGGGGACATCATAGGCGACATGAACTCCAGGCGCGGCAGAATCCACGGCATGGCCCCGGAGGGCAACGGCGCCACTACGATTGAAGGCGAAACCCCCCAAGCCGAGATGCTGCGCTATGCCACCGAGCTCCGCTCGATGACGCAGGGACAGGGTGGATTCACCATGGAATTCCACCACTACGAAGAAGTCCCCGCGCACCTCGTCGACCGCCTCGTCGAACAGCTAAGAGAACAGGAAGAAGCTCGCTCATAGCCTAATTGAAAAACGAATACGAAGGGAGCGTCTCATTGATGAGACGCTCCCTTTTTTACAGTATCCGTCCTGACCGTAATGTCTGTCGTCCTCACTCTCGCTCCGCCGACCATATCGTATGGTAATTTCGTCCAACGATTGCGTTCACGTGTTCCGCCCGTTCCATTTCTCGCAGCTCTCTAAGCAACCGCTCGCATTCCCTTATCGCCTCTTCCTCTCCTGCGCTCTCCAATCGCTCGATGAGCTTATCCCAAAGTCCTAGACTGACGAGGCTATTTACATAGCGCGTCCAAGGAATCACCGCAAGATTTCTCACTCTCGGAAGACCCGGACGCTGTCGGCGAATCAGCCGCAGCCGCTCCTGCGGAGACGCCGCCATTGGCGCTATCTGCACCATTGCATTATGCCGCTCATTGCTGCGCGGATCTACCACCAGCGCCTTGCGAAACGAAGGAAAGAATATGGAAATTACATCCGCTGTATCGATTGACTTCAACATGCCGTCTATATCGAACATGAAATCGCTGTTCATATTACGACTCCCAAATCACCTCTCCCAGAGGGAAAGGATTAGAGCCTGTCCCTGCGGAAGCAGGGGGGCGAAGGTAAATCCCACTCATCCTAAGGCGACTTCAAAAACCTTTGAAAGTAAGGTGATCGCAAGAATCCTGCCGTAATTTTTCAGTCGCCATTGCTACGCAGGCAGGAATCCAGAAGCCGTAGCCCACATATTGGGCTAATTTTTACATCTGCGAAATCGTCTCTCATCCTGTAAATCGATGTAAGTCCCTCTATGAGTCCACCAACTCACGCACCGTCTCAATAAACGACGGCAGCACATTCTTCCAATCCCCAACCACGCCGAAGCTCGCCGTCTTAAAGATGTTCGCATCTGCGTCCCGGTTGATTGCCACGATATTCTTGGAAGCCGAGCAGCCCGCCATGTGCTGGCTCGCTCCGGATATGCCCACCGTGATATACAGGTCTGGGGTGATCGTCTTGCCCGTAAGCCCAACCTGGTAGCTGTGGTCCAGCCACCCTGCGTCGCACACTGCGCGCGAAGCGCCAACCGCGCCGCCAAGCAGCCTGGCAAGATCCTCGAGCTGATCGAATGGCTCTGGGCCACCCAGCCCTCTACCGCCGCCTATGACTATCCCGGCATCCTCCAACCTCACACCCTCGGTTTCCTGCGTCACAGTCTCCACGAGCCGAGCCTTCACAACCGAGGCGTCCAGACCCGGGTTGATGACCGCCACTTCTCCACTACGCGAGTCATCCGCCTCCAGTGGCTCATACGCTTTCGCGCGCAGCACCACAATCTGCGGGTCGGCATCCGGGAACGTAACCTTCGCCAGCGCATTTCCTCCATAAACCGGACGCAAGGCTGAAATTCTGCCACCATCCCCCTCCAGGCTCACCTGAAGGCAGTCCTGCGCCAGACCCACACCCAGTCTGAATGCTAGCCTCGGCCCCACGTCGCGCCCGGCATGCGTCCGCCCGATCAGCACCACCGAAGGCTCCACCTCGGCGCACACACTGTTCAGCGCGGCAATCTGCGCGTCCAACTGCATGTCCGCAAGCACATCATCCTGCACAAGGTACGCCCTGTCCGCCCCCAACGCAACCGCAGCCTGTCCGGCAGCCTCACCGCCATTCAGCAGAGCGACGCTAACCTCTTCCCCGGTCGCGTCTGCGATGCCGCGCCCCGCCGCCAGCAGTTCCCCCGTGATACTCTGTAATGCGTCGCCATTCAATTCACCAACAACAAGAACCCCAGCCATATCTCATTTCTCCGTTGAAAGTTCGTTAGTCGTTCGGCCCATCAGCAAATCGGAATTCTCAACTCGTACCGATAATCAAATCGTCATTTCTGCTTTCACAGGAATCCCAGTGCCGTTGTGAGGATGTCTAGTCTGCGTTATGAGCGCCTATAAGAAACATTGATGAGAAGCCGACTGACACACTGAGAAACTGGGTAACTTCTATATCAGCTTCTCCTCGCGCAGGCGCAGCGCCAGATTTCTCCCCGCGTCGGCATCATCCTCACCCTCGATTACCTCAACCTGATTGTCGCTCACCGGTATGTACAGCTCACTGAGCGTCAACTTGGGCTCAAGAGCTCCGGCGTCCAGCCCAACATCGGCAGCGCTCCAATTCGTAGGCTGTTTACGGCTCGCCTGCATGATTCCCCGCAGCGTAGGATAGCGCGGCTCACCCAGCTCATTCGTGACCGTGACCAGCGCGGGCAGCGGCGCTTCCACAACTTCGTAGCCGTCCGTCAATGCGCGCTGCACTACTATACCGTCGTCCGCAACTTCGATGTTCTGCGCCAGCGTTACACACGGCAGCTCCAGCATCTCCGCGACTCCCAGTGGCACATGCGCCTGGTCCCAATCGGACGCCTGCCGGCCACATAGCACCAGATCGTACTCGCCGACCTTCCTGATGGCTTCTGTCAGCACCGTAGCGGTCGCGAATGCGTCAAGGTCGTTCAACGCCTCGTCGTCGATGAGAACAAGCTCATCCGCTCCCATGGACAGCGGCTTCTTCATCACATCCATCACGAAGCCGCTTCCCATCGAAATTACCGTTACCTTCGCCGCGTCACCATTGTCCTTTAAGCGCAGCGCGGCTTCTACCGCATTCTCGTCGAACCCGTTCACCACTGGCGGTATCCCGGGAGCGGGAACCACCCTTTTCGCATCCGAGTCTATATTGAAGGCGGATGCAGGCGTCTCCGGATCCATCACCTGCTTTACGCATACAATTATGTTTATCGCCATTCTCTCTATCCTGTCTTCAGTAGGTACTGGTGAACACCTTTCGCCACATCGGAATGTTCGGGATTATACTAATACGCTTATCTTGCGTTGCTCCCGCGCACCGACTCTCAACTCATACAAATGTTATTAGGCTGTGGTTTGAGTGTCAAATATATGGCGGCGGCGAGCCGTACTGAACGCCCAGTTCTGGCGGTGCATCGTCGCTGTAAATCCCCTTCCGGATCAAGAACTGAAATCCGTCCTCCAAGTATGTCGTTTGCCGTCGATGCCCGCCATCTGCACGAGTCCATTAGTCAACAAGATATATACCAACAATTATATCTATAACCATACCTTTTTCTAACATCTGCCTAGATTAAATGTACTTATTCTTTGTGAAATTCATCATAATGCCCACGGAACTGCGACTAAGAAACTTCCCGATTATCGCCATGAAACAGCCTAATTCCAGCTCTTAAGCAACAACTCTTCAGTCTCAATTAGCGTTGCGCGAATTGCCCACTCTAAACGCCTGTATTAACAGGATAATTACTCTGCGCGCCGTGTTATAGGCGTGCAGAACCTGATTCAAAATCGGTCGAAAATTCAGCATTTTCACCTTGACAGTATATTTTGCAAAGTTTTAGCCTTTGTTCAGCACTTTTTCTATAGGAATTTCATTCGCCGTGTGAACGTGTGAAATCCGTGCTAAAGGTCAAGCATGGAAACGGTATCAGCCCAGCCCTTCCAGGCTTTTTTCAAGAGAAGTTAAGGGACTTCTTTTCAACGGCGAAGAGTCGCTGACCCGGCTCCAATCTATAGGGTGCCTGCTTACCAATCTGGTAAGCGAAATTTTAAGTAGTGTCTTGTCAGGGGGACTTTTGCGCCAATTTTCCGGCGAGTCTTCCGCAAGTCCCACAAGAATCACAATATGCCGTCAGGCGGATTGAGGAGGATGTGATGGTCGTTCAGGCTCACGAACTCGGTGCATTCAAGCAGCATGAGTACCAGCAGGAGATCGCCCCCGACACCCGGGTGGCAGAACCACGGGTGATCGAAGTTGCGCGTCCCAGAGGCGATCTGATTTGCCCGCGATGCGATTCTCAGCTTCGCATCAACTACGACGAACCACAGTGCCTCCAATGCGGCTACGTGGACTACACATACACACCGCCTAACGCGCACAAGCGAAAGAGAAGTCTGATGAGCAAAGGTACTCAGTACGTTCTCAGATACACCGGCGCTTCCGAGATACTCTCGGACACGCTGACTCATGTTCAACTTCGTCGCTTCCGCAACAGGGCGATTTACTTGGTCAGCTGCCCTTTCTGTAGCAAGGAAATGACTCAATCTTCACTATCCGGCAAACGCCGTGAAGTTCGCGAAGAGCGATACAAGTGCGACGATGGCCATCGTATTTCGCTGCTCCCGTCCAAGAACGGCTCGCTCGGCTGGAAGTGACTCGGCCCTTAACCTCCCTTTCGCACCGGGTTGCCGGCGGCACAATGGAGCATCCCTCCAGGCTCGCCGGCAGCCTGCTAAGAACTCGCGCCACCGGTTCGCGAGACACTACGCGACATGAGCAAGATCGCCGACATACATGCCCGGCACAGCGGCGAACCCATATTCATCTGCGACTTCTCCCCTCCAAGGGGCGCGTCATACACTGACATCGACTCGGCACTCTCCCTTAATGCACACTGCCTCTCCCTACCCTACAACCCCGGCAAGTCCGTGTATGCCAATTCCACGATTGCCGCGCGCGCCGTCAAATCCCACACCGGCAAGGATGTCGCCTTCACCATCGCCACCAGAGACATGAACATCCTAGCCGCCCAGAGCCTGCTTATCGGCGCCGCCCTGCTCGGATTGCAGAACGTTGTTGTCGTGCGCGGAGACGACTTCACCGCCACCGAGCTGCGCCGCACTAAGCCCGTCCACGACCGCACTCCCACCGCCCTCATCCACTCAGTTCGCAACATGAACGAAGGCATTGACTTCCGAGGACGTCCCCTCAGCGACCCGACCGACTTCTGCATCGGCGCAACCATCGACGCTAACCGCAGCATCGAATCCGAAGTCCGACTCGCACACCGCAAAATCGCAGCCGGCGCGCACTTCCTCATATCGCAGCCCGGCTTCACTACCGAAGCGCCGCTCCAATTAATCCAAGCATATGAACAGTCCTACGGCGCATCTCCTGCCGTCCCACTCTTCTTTGGCATCCAGATGATAGCCCTCGGTAGTCGCGCATTCAGTCCTGTGCCGAAGAACGTGCAGAGCAGCCTGCGCGCGGGAGTCGGTCCTGCCGACATCGCTATCCGAACCATCAACAGCTTTATCGAAGCAGGGATCACGGCCTTCTACCTTATGCCTCCGATCTTCCCCGGTGGAGCCCGCGACTACCGCTCCGCGGCCGAAGTCCTTGACCACACGTGGTAATCAGATCGGCAAAATCGCCGTTAAGAGAAAAGCCGCCCATTCGGGCGGCACTCATAATCCTCTATATCCTGTTAGCTCCCGTCCTCAGTCTGAAGACGGCAACTTCCGCGGTTGCTGAACCTCCATCGGAGCGCCATTATAACGCAGGTCGCACTGCCCGGCCTTGGTCACCAGCACCGTAACTCCCTCATCATCCGACTGGTATCTACGACCAAGGTTGATAGTCATCGCGTCCGCGCTCGTAGCCGCGCCGTCGAACCCGTTGCTCGAATCCTTCTCCTGGAGCGGCACATCGCCGTCCGACAGCATGCCATCGCCGCCTTTGGTAACGACAAGCTCCGCGCCCGAAGGAGTAACATATCTCGATCCCGCCTTAATCATTCCTTCTCTACCTCGCCATGGAATAATTCTGGTATAGACACAACTTGGAAAGGGTAAACCATCCCCAGTGGCACTCGACTATCAAATCATTCTACTCCCATTTCCATAATTCTTCAAATCCTTGAAGATGACCAAGAAATATGCGAGAGTCCCGCCATGCGCCTTCTCCCTCATTCCTAGCTTCTCGGAATTGCAGAACCTGGTTGCCCAAGGGCACTGAAACCAAGATCCTCACATTCCTTCCAAGGCACGAGCCAAGGCACGAGCCAAGGCACACGAAATTAGAGCACTGCGTTCATCAAGATGATAAGATAAGATTCCCCTGCTAGAGACCGAGCCGCCTATGAGCATGCCGCTACCTATTGCACGGCGTAGTTGGGCGCATGTAATCATGCGCCCCTGCGTCGGCTCATAGGTTCCGTGTCTCTAGCAAGCACATGTGACCACCATCGACAAAGGGGCATCTATTTTGCGTCTGCTAGCGAACACTCCTCAAACTCGCTTTTCACCGTCTTTTACGAGCGTATCGCTTTCCCTTTCCACAGTAAGGCCCCCGTGACCCATCACGACTATCTTTACACGCGACCTAACTAGCGGACACTAACTGACGGACGATCATTGCGGACGATCATTGATGAAGGAGAGTACCGGATATGAATGTTCAAAAACACATCAAGAAACTAACAGGGCTGAGTCTGACAATCGCGGCGGCGGCAATCCTTTGGCTGGCGCTCTCGGCAGACGGTGACGCGCCCGTTGCCATGGCGCAGATAGCCGACACGCCCACTCCCGAAGCCACGCCGCAGCAAGGCGACGGTTTCGGCATCGAAAATCTGCCACCCATCGAAGGCAAAGTCGATCCTCTCGCCTATCCCAACATGGACTCCAATCTCAACCGCATGGTCCATCAAGTTGAGACCGGCCTATTGACAGCAAAAGAGGCAGCCTCCAACGCGACGCTCCACCGCGAAGAGTCAGTTGCGGTGACACTCTACATCACCGAAGGCTATGCCGACTACGTCGTCGCCTTCTTGGAAGACAGCGGCGCATCCCCCCGCAACGTCGGTTCCGACTACGTCGAGGCATACATTCCCGTCTCCCTCCTCGCGGAAGCGTCCCAGCAGGAAGGCGTCATCAGAATACGAACCATCATCCCGCCACAGCCCGCGCAAGGCGTCAGCCAAAGCGCAGCAGCGCACGGCGCGACCGCCTGGCACGACGCAGGTTTCAAGGGCCGCGGAGTCAAGATTGGCATCATCGACGACGGCTTCAAGGGATTCACGACCCTCCAGGGAAGCGAACTCCCATCAACCGTTGAGGCGCTCTGCTTCACCGAAATAGGTGTCTCCGCCCCCAACTTCCGCAATTGCGATAATTCGGATGCCAGCAATCACGGTACAGCAGTAGCCGAAGCCCTGTTCGACATCGCCCCCGAAGCAACATATTACCTGTCGAATCCAATCTCTCTAGGCGACGTGAGGTCTGCAGTGAACTGGATGATTGAGCGCGATGTAGATGTCATAAATATGTCCGTGGCCTGGGGATGGAGCGGTTATGGCGACGGCACATCCCGCTTCAGCAACAGCACGCTCAAGTCCGTTGACGCCGCCGTGGGCGGTGGCGCCATCTGGATTAATTCAGGTGGGAACGAAGGTATGACTACCTGGTTCGGCAACTTCAACGATCCTGACAACGACGGCTTACACAACTTTACGACCAATGACCAATGCAACACCTTCGAAGTCGAAACATCTACCCCCTTCATCTCGGCACATCTCCGCTGGGATGATAGCTGGGGCGGTTCCAATGAAGACCTAGACTTGGAACTCTACAGAGTCTTTCCTTCAACCGGAACAGTGCTGCGAATCCTGCCGTTACTGGCGGGAGGATCGGACTTGCAGAACGGGCTATCAAGCCACACCCCCTATGAATGGGTGTTCTACATTACCCCCTCCGCTGGCACTTACTGTCTCGCCGTCGCGAATTACTCAGACGATTCTCCCGGTTGGATTCAGCTCCAAATGTGGAATCCGCCGAACCCGGAGCACTACACGCCTACACACAGCATCTCCGAACCCGCTGACAGCGCCAACCGCGGCCTACTCGCCGTGGGAGCCACAGCCATCTACAATACATACACGATCAGAGGCTACAGCAGTCGAGGTCCCACGGTTGATAACAGAATCAAACCCGACATCGTCGGCGTTGACGGGGCGCAATCCACAGCATTCGGCGGAACATTCACCGGCACCAGCCAGGCTGCCCCACACGTCGCCGGTCTGGCCGCTCTCGTCAAGCAGCGCTTCCCAGAATACACGCCGCGGCGAATTGCCATCTATCTGAAGAATCACGCCAAAGAACGTGGCGGCGCCGGTGCCGACAACACCTGGGGGCATGGCTTTGCCCACGTTCTTGCATCCGATGTCGCAACTCCAACTCCGTCACCCACCGCGGTCATCGTCGTCACACCCACTCCCATAACCGTAACACCGCCTGCCGTCACACCCACTCCCATCACCGTAACGCCGCCTGTCGTCACGCCTACTCCCATAACCATAACGCCGCCCCTCACCACGCCTACTCCCACAGCCATAACGCCGCCCCTCACCACGCCTGAGATTCTGAAAAGGCTGAGCGCGATTGAAACTCTTTTGGCGACTTTGCAGGAGCTTATCTCGACTCTGGATGACAAGATAACTGCATTGGAAAGTAGAGTCGCCGCATTGGAAATGGACGCATCGAGACCGGTACCAACGCCTACCACAGCGCCCATCACGCCCACGCCTACCACGGCGCCCATCACGCCCACGCCAACGACCGTGCCCGGCACGCCCACGCCCATCCCTACGGTCGACATCACACCATCAGATACTCCCATAGCGGTGGCTGACGTGTGCAGATTAGCGCAGCCTGAAAGAGCTGCGTTGCCTTTGACGGTTGACGGCTCTTGGCGAACTGATTGTGCATATTCGCTCGATTCCTCCGAGATAGAAAAACTCACGGGCAGATTTGTCGCTGATGGCAGACGATATTACAGGTCGGTTAGTTTTGACGCGCTGTCGGCTAGAGGTGCATGGACTGCAACAGTCGTCTCAGACACGGACACTTTCATGCTTCTATGGGAGTGGGACGCCATCAATGAGCGGTGGATATTCTTAGACGCGAATGACGACATCGAAAGCGGAATAACTAACTCCAAAATAGAGTGGACGCCCGTTGAAGGCAGGTCATACGGGATTGAGATTACGACATACGAGGCGAACGCCTTGGGCGATTTCACGCTGACCATCTCAGGCGGCGTAAACTAGCAGAACTCAGCGGCGTCACATAGTTTCAACAGATAAGGCATAGATTAAATAGGGATGGCGATACTCTCGCCATCCCTATCGTGCCTAAATCTATCGTGCCTATCTCTGCAAACCCCTATCATCTCCCGTTCGCCGCCGCATGCTGCTCATCCGCGTGATACGAGCTTCGCACCAGTGGCCCCGATGCAACATGTAGGAATCCCAGCGCCTCGCCCTCACTCTTGAGCTCATCGAACTCACCCGGCGTGTACCATCGCGCAAGCGGCGCATGCTTGTCAGATGGCCGCAGGTACTGCCCGATAGTCAGCAAATCGCAGTCCACCGAACGCAGGTCCCGCATCGTCTCGATAATCTCGTCCCAGCTCTCGCCAAGCCCCACCATCATTCCCGACTTCGTAACTGCGCCCGCGTCCAGCCGCTTCGCATTCTCCAGAAGCTCAAGCGACATGTCGTAGCCCCCTTTCGGGCGCACCCGCCTGAACACGCGCCGCACCGTCTCGATATTGTGGTTCAGCGTGTCGGGCTTCGCCGCCATCACCTTTCCCAGCGCATCCACATCCCCTTGAAAGTCCGGTATCAGCACCTCAACCTTGCACGAAGGCAGCCGCTTTCGTATCTGCCGTATGCACTGCGCGAAAATGAAGGCGCCTCCGTCCGGAAGGTCGTCCCTGTCCACGGACGTGATGACCGCATACCGCAGCCCTAGGCGCTCCACCGTCTCCGCCAGTCTCACAGGCTCCTGCAGGTCCAGAGTTGTCGGCATCCCAGTATTCACCGCGCAGTACGAGCAAGCCCGCGTGCAGATGTCACCAAGTACCATGAAAGTAGCTGTGCCCCGGTCCCAGCACTCCCCAATATTCGGGCAATGCGCCTCCTCACAGACCGTATTCAGCCCCTCTGACCGCACAATCTGTCGAAGTTCAAGATAGCCCGCGCTACCTGGCGCCTTCACCTTCAACCATTCCGGTAGCCTTCTAGCAGTACCCCGCGATGCCACCATAATCCCTCCAAATCCAAACTGCCGCTA
>JAGGDZ010000345.1 GCA_024648655.1 Chloroflexota bacterium
CTCTACCCGGGCCTGGCGGAGCACGAAGAGGAGCAAGACAGGCGCGCCAACGGCACCATCCTGCACACCGAAGTCATCGGCTGGTTCGAGGAAATCTGCAACGAACTCGAAATCCCCCATCTTCGGACATACTAAATCTCACATCAGCATCTCACATCAACTCCAACTCCCTACGGAGGTGAATCATGGGCAAGCTCGACGGCAAGGTAGCGCTCATCAGTGGTGGCGCGCGCGGGCAGGGCGCGGCTGAAGCCCGCCTCTTCGCAGAGGAAGGGGCAAAAGTTGTGCTCGGCGACATCCTAGACGAGCAGGGACAGCAGGTCGAAGCCGAGATCAATGAACTCGGCGGAAACGCGCTCTATGTGCATCTTGACGTCACAAGCGAATCAGACTGGGAGAGCGCAGTCGAAGCCGCAGTCGGCAGATTCGGCAAACTCGACATTCTGGTGAACAACGCCGCCATCGTCATACCGAAGGCAGCCATCGAGGATCGAACAGGCGACGAGTGGGACCGCATCTTCGAGGTCAACGCGAAGGGCGTCTTCCTTGGCACGAAGCATGCCATTCCCGAAATGCGGAATGCAGGGGGCGGCTCCATCGTCAACATTTCGTCCGTCGCAGGCATCGGACAGAGCGCCCACCAAGAACCGGCATACGCCGCCAGCAAGGGCGCAGTACGTATTTTCAGCAAAGTAACTGCATCGCAGCACGCAGTGGACGGCATCCGCTGCAACTCGGTCCATCCCGGCCCCATCGACACCGACATGCTGCACTCATCGATGGGCAGCCCCGAAGGGCTTGAGAATCGCTTGACTCGCGTTCCACTGCGTCGCATGGGCACCGCTGACGAGATAGCGAAAGGCGTCCTGTACCTCGCATCCGACGACTCGTCCTATGTAACCGGCTCCGAGCTGGTAATAGACGGCGGCGCGATTTCGATGTAGGAGAACCATGGCCAACAGTCCTCGCTTCACCATCCTGACCGCCGACCGCGTGATTGACGCGAAGGGCGGTGTGCCTATCGAGAATGGCGCAGTTCTGCTCGAAGGCTCCACCATTGCTGCGGTGGGTCGTGCCGCCGACATCCGCGCACCGGAGGGCGCAGACGCGCAGACTACCCACTACGCGGGATGCACTATCATGCCCGGAATGGTCGATTGTCATACGCACCACAACGGCTTCGGCGACGGGCGGCTCGGCGATGAACTCGCGCTGCTGCCCGACGAGGTGCTGACCGTGAAGTCGGCGAGGAACGCACGCGCCAGCCTGTTCTCCGGCGTAACTACGATACGCGAGAATGGACCCAAGAATGTGACTATGTTCAGGCTGCGGGACGCTATCAACGCGGGGCTTGCGATTGGACCCCGCATGGTGCTGTGCGGTCGTCCTGTCTCCATCATCGGCGGGCACATGGGGTACTTCGGCGGAGAGGTCACAGGCGCTAACGACGCCCGCGCACTCACACGCCAGCTCATCAAGGAAGGCGCCGATTACATCAAGATAACCGCCACCGGTGGCACCACGCGCACATCGTTTCCAACGCTGCCGTCCTTCAACTTGGACGAGCTTAGAGCGGTCACCGACGAGGCGCGCAAATTCGGCAAGCTCACCGCCACGCACTCCTCGAACTCCGCGGGCATCGCCAACTCTCTCGATGCGGGTGTGGACATGATTATCCACTGCTACTACATTGACGCGGATGGCACGGTGAACTTCCGTGAAGACATTGCGGAGCGCATCGAACGGCAATCCGCATTCGTCAATCCCACGCTTCAGGTGAGCCGCGCCACCGCTTGGACTCTTACCCACAAGCGGGACGAACAGGGGCTGACCCCGCCTGAGCAAACCGAGCTTGACACTGCGCGCGCAAACCTCGATGTGCGTCTCGACCACACGCGCCGCATGATAGACCTAGGCGTCAAGGTCATCACCGGCTCCGATTCGTCCTGGAGCATGTACCAACTTGGCAATACCGTCTATGAGACCGAGTTGCTGGTGCATGCCGGATACACGCCGATGCAGGGCGTCCTCTCGGTAACGAGCTGGGCAGCGGCTGCGCTCGGCGTCTCAGACCTGGTCGGCACGCTTGAACCCGACAAGGCAGCGGACATTTTGGTCGTGCGGGGCAATCCCTCCGAGGACATCAACGCACTCTGGGATGTCGAGGATGTGTTTCTGGCAGGGCGCAAGATCGAGCGCGGCTCGGACGAGTCGATAACCGCAGTCCGCCAGCCATCCGCCCAGATATAAGCGCCGATACTTAGGCGTCGTTTGGAGAAGCAAGATGCCAGCACATTCCCACTTCACCCTCCTGAAAGCCGCCCGCCTCATAGACACTGCGCGCGAAGCCGTACAGGAGCAAGCCGCCATCCTGCTTGAAGGCAACACCGTCCGGCAGATTGGCACGGCGGAGACGGTGCATGCGCCTGATGGCGCATCCGCGCAGGAGATCGACTATGGCGACGCCACCATCCTACCGGGTCTTGTGGATTCCCATGTTCACTTGAACGGCATCGGCGACGGGCGCGCGGGCGACGAACTTGCGACCTTGCCCGACGAAGTGCTGACCGTTCAGGCTGCTGAGAACGCGCGCCGCCACCTGTACTCGGGGGTGACCACGCTGCGGGATTGCGGCGCGAAACACCGCACGACCTTTCTGCTGCGCGAGGCTGTCGAGATGGGCATCGTGCCCGCGCCGCGACTCATTCTGGCGGGCAGACCCATCGCCATCATCGGCGGTCATCTCAGCTACTTCGGCACCACCGCGACGGGCGTTGACGAGTGCCGCGCAGCCGTCCGACAACTCATCAAGGAGGGCGCGGACTTCATTAAAATTACAGCCACAGGCGGAAGCACACGCACCAGTCACCCGCTCAGGCCGTCGTTCAATGTTGAAGAACTGAGCGCACTCTGCGAGGAAGCCCACAGGTTCGGCAAACACGCCGCAGCACACTGCGTCTCTTCGCAGGGAATGGTCAACTCGCTCGATGCCGGTATCGATACTATCATCCACGGCGTGCACAAGGACCCGGACGGCGCGGACACCTATCGCCCGGACATCGCGGAACGCATCGCGGAGCAGGGTGTATTCGTCAATCCGACACTTGGGCAGGGCTTGGCGCGAATACGCATGCTCGAAGACATGGAAAGCCTCACTGACGGACAGCAGGCGGAACTGGATACCTTCCGCGAAAACTCCGAAGCGCGGATGGACCATTTCGCTCGCATGCGGGACGCCGGCGTGGTGATGGCGGCAGGCTCCGACTCCGCGTGGTCGCACTACCCGATGGGCGACTACCAGACAGACATCGAGGCTCACGCAATGGCAGGCATGTCCAATATGGAAGCCATCGTATCCGCCACGCGGGACGCCGCGCGCTCCTGCTGCGTTGATTCGCTCGTGGGCACGCTCGAACCCGGCAAGCAGGCAGACCTGCTGGTGGTCAACGGTAATCCGCTCGACGACCTAGCCGCGCTCAGGCAAATAGCGGACGTATTCCTGGCGGGCAGCCGCATTGACCGCCAAGACTTCATCTAGTTCTCTAAAACCTGTACAGAGGATCGTCCGATGGTCTAGCCGCGCCGCCACTGAAACCTGCCGGAACTCCGTCCGCCCGGAAGCACGCAGCGCCTCGAATCACCCCATTCGCATGATCGAACATCACGCCGTTCATACCTCCGGCGACCCTCGGCACGACCTGCACTCTGTGTCCCATTCCCTTTAGCGCCTGCTGAACGTTGCCGGAAATGCCCGGCTCGACTTCCAAATCCTGCCCCTGCGTCCATATGCGTGGCGCTTCAACCGCTTCTTGCAGAGTCATTCCATGGTCTATGACATTCACGATAGCCTGCAACACAGACGGGAATATGCGCGTCGCGCCCGGCGTTCCCAGCGCCATCAACGGCTTCCCGTCCTTCATCACGATGGTTGGGGACATGCTGCTGACCATTCGCTTGCCCGGCGCGATGGAGTTCGCGTTGCCCGGATGCGGGTCGAAGATGTTCATCGTGTTGTTCAGAAGCATGCCCGTTCCGGGTGTCGTCACCTTGGAGCCGAACACTGCATGAATTGTCTGTGTCGTTGACACGACATTGCCGTCCGAGTCGGCGGTTGTCAGATGGGTCGTATCCGCGCCCTCACCGACATATAGCGATGGATTGCCGTATCTGTATTCACGCGCACGGTCGGTGTCTATCTCTCGGCTTCTCACGGCGGCATACCCCTTGTTGGTCAGCGCGCCGACCGGCACTTCGACAAATGCCGGGTCGCCCAGGTACTCAAAGCGGTCCGCGAACGCGACCTTCATCGCTTCTGCCAGCAGATGCGCTCCTGCCGCAGTGCCAAACCCAAGCGAGGCAAGATCGAACCTCTCCAGTATGTTTAGTATCTCGATAATGGCCGTCCCGCCGGAACTAGTCGGCGCAACCGATACGATGTCGTATCCTCTGTAAGTGCCCCGCACCGGCTCCCTGAGATGTATGCGATAGTTCTCGAAATCCTCGCCTACGATGATGCCGTCGTTAGCGGACATATCCGCAACTACCATATCGCCAACGTTGCCCCTGTAAAGTGCGTCGGCCCCCTCGGCGGCGACCGCCGTCAGCGTACGGGCGTAGTCCGCCCTGACGATAGTCTGCCCGACCGCAGGTGGCTTGCCGCCCGGCAGAAACACCTCCGCGCTCGACGGAAACAGCGCGAGGTCGTCTCGATTGAGCCGGATGATGTCAACGAGATAACGACTGACCGCGAATCCGCGTTCTGCGTAGCGAATCGCAGGCTGCACCACCGTGTCGAGTCCCAGCTTCCCGTACTTCTCCTCCGCGTAGCACCATCCCATCAGCGCGCCGGGCACTCCCACCGACTTGTAGCCAACCAGATTGGCGCGGTCCACCGTCTCCATATAGTCGGGCCAGGTATCAGAGACGGTCTCGTACATGTCCGGCGCGGCTGCCATCGGGGCGACGGAATAGTTGTCGATGTTAACGAACCGGTCGCTCGAAGCGTCGTAGTAGTTGATGAACCCTGCGCCGAAGATGCCGACCATCATCGGCTCGACGACGCTGAGCGCGAAGACGGCAGCCACGGCGGCGTCCATCGCGTTGCCGCCCATCGCCAGCATCTCAAGTCCCGCCGCCGAACCCATCGGGTGGTTGGTCGTCACCATCCCATTGGACGCAACCGCGTCTTTCTTGTAGGTCTCAAATGGGCTGCCCGCAAGCTCTCTCCAAGACATTCGATCCTCCCTTGATTGACTGTCTGCCGAATGGTTGAGGACATATCGTAGCGGAGATTAGGATGATAGTATATGACCTGACGTCCACGAAGGGTGAGAACTGAACCACTGACAGACTTGCTTCACACCCGCGTCACAATAAACGATTCGTCCGTGAACCACAGCCCGCCGTACTTCTGAAGCGCCTGCGCCGTCACATCCAGGTAACGCCCGTCCCGCATCACCTCGTCCAGACGCTCGTCCTCTATCTGCGCCACATACACCGCCGCATTCCACGCCGCAAGTATGGTAGATGTGCCGATCGCCCCTGCGCCGCCCGAGTCCGACAGATGCATAAAGTATCGGAACTCCGCGCGCGAATCCACGTAGCTCACATACCTCAAATCCGGTCTGCTTTCGCCCATCTGCGCCTGCAATTCGCGCAGCAGCGTCACACGCGGCGTGCGGAACGGGCGCTCGCCCGGCCATATCCTGCGAATTATCTCCATTCCCGGATCTTTGCCCGTGGACTGAATGACCACCATTAAGCCCCCGGACGCCAGTGAGCGAGCCAATGGCGCAAGCACATTCCGCACCTTCGCCCCCGCACTCTGTCGCGCCCGAAACGGCTGTGCCGCAATCACCAGATCATACTCGCGACCCGGACCGTCATGCCAACGCGGTATCACCGGCGTCAGGGGCCACTCGTGATCCTTTCGATATATCACCAAAGCCGAAGGCGCATCATATATCGGGTTGCCAGAACGCTCGCTTATCTTCGTCTTCCACCAGCCGCGCACCTGCGGTTCTATCTCCTTTATCTGCTCGTGGAAGTCGTAAGACGTCGAGCCTTCCAGCGCCACTTCCATCCAGTTCAGCCGCTCCCTGTTGCGGCGCAGGCGCGGCATCAACTGCGGAGCTTCCGAGTAGAACATGTTTGTAACTACCAGTGCAGTTAGCGGATGCTCCATCAGGCGGTCCGGCATCTTCTCTAGGCTGATACGCACATCTTCGTAGCTGATCTCCTTGCCCACGACCAGCATCGGCACCGTCGGAAAGCGATGATGCAAGTTCATCATCACCCGCGTGAGTACACTTGCATCGCCCATGCCCGCATCGAATATCCGCAGCGCGGGCTGCTTCGGCTCGAGATGCATCGTATCCATCGCCACGCGCTCGGCGATTACCTGCTTTTCGTTGCAAGTCGTAACAAACAGCAGATACTTTTCTCGATTATCAAAGAAGCGAAACGAGCTGCTGTTCGAGGTAGTAATCATCTCACTTACTTCCAACGAACTCGTGTGGAATCAGTATGCGTTGATATATCATAGTCGGCGCTGCCAATTTTGCAACGAAAATGGACCGGACAGACCGAACTGTGCCGTGCTACGGATCGGCAAAATTCGACTTCTTACTTCACGCTTTCACGGGGACCATCGATAGATTTCAGAATACGTGGTTTGAAGTTGTTGTGTTTTTTACGCTGCGTACAGGTTGTAACGGCATCAAAGAAGAAAAGTACAATGACCGCTTGGCAAGGCAGCACGTAGGAGAGTTCGCCAATATATTTGTAAACGAGAGCAGGCGGCGCGGTTCCGACGCTATGACGATTACATATCTGTAGTCGGAGCCGCAAACCGCGTCTCCCCACGCCCAAACCTATCGAGGATACCCGGTTTTCTATGTGCATCCATGTTAGCTCCCGCAGTGCCAGTCCCCATGAAGTGCCAGTCCCCATGATAAGATACCGCAATCATATCAACCTACTGGAGGAAAAAACATGCCCGACAAGAAGAAGGTCGTAGTAACAGGATTCGGCGGCAGAATAGGCAAAGTGCTGCGCGACCATCTTGGCGACATGTACGAATTCAGCGGCATCGACCGCGTTCCGCTGGATGGCTTGGACTCTCTCACCGCCGACCTCACCGACCTTGCCGCCATCACGCCCGCATTCGAGGGCAAGGATGTGGTGGTGCACCTCGCCGCCGAGCCGCGCCACACGCCGGACATAGGCTGGGACTTGCTCATGCCTGACAATGTAGTCGCCACCGCCAATGTCTTCGAGGCGGCGCGGGCGGGCGGCGTCAGTCGCATCATCTTCTTCAGCTCGATGCACGTAGTCGGTATGTACGAGCGCGACCAGCCGTACAAGGCAATCGCAGAAGGCGACTATGGCGACTTAGACCCGGCCGCAGTCCCTCTGATCACGCATGAAATGCCCGACAGACCCGACGGTCCCTATGCCGTGAGCAAGATATTCGGCGAGGCGCTGGGACGCTACTTCTGGGAAGACCACGGCATCAGTGTAATCTGTATCCGCTTCGGCACCACCAGCCCCGACGATCGCCCCGGCTCGGACGCCCGCAGCTTCGTAAGCTGGTTCAGCCACCGCGACATAGCCCGCCTGGTCGAAGCCTGCATAGAAACGGACGGCATCGGATTCGACATCTTCTACGGCGCGTCGGCTAACACATGGAAGATCTATGACACGCCCCGCGCCTGGGAAGTGCTGGGGTTCCAAGCGCAGGACAATGCTGAAGCGTTCAGGTAACGGCGCCTCCGAGTCAGTTTCGCAGGCACGGCGTCACAACTACCGACTATACGGTTCCTCTCGCATCCGCTCCTCCTGCTCACGGAGTTTATCGGGCAGGGCTTCGCCGAAGTCTTCGTACTCGTAGAATGGGCGGATTTCCATCTCACTTGGGCCGGGCATTGGGTTGGGAGAGCGCTTTACCCACTCCACGGCTTCGTCCATGTCCTCGACTTCCCATATCCAGAAGCCCGCTACAAGCTCATTGGTGG
>JAGGDZ010000121.1 GCA_024648655.1 Chloroflexota bacterium
CTCCACACCGTACTTGGGACGGTTACACACGCGGTCGTTGATTGCAATCTCCAAATAGAAGGTGTCCGCCTGCGGGTCGTCAGCCTTAGCATCGAGGATTCCGTCCACAAAATCGACAATATCACGCTGGGCGGCTGTCTCAGACGGTTGCTCACCAGTTCGAACACGCCCCTGTACACCACGTCCTGCTACTACGGGAAATGCCTATAGAAGATACTTCGGTGGGCGAAATGGTCTAACACTGCCACATTATCTTGCATCGTAATACCTAGGCGATATTCGCCAATCCTTATGCGGTAGCACCGACCGCTTGCGGACCTAACTTTGCGTATGCCTGTGAAGTCTGTGATAGTCTGCGCTGCCTGCAAGGTGGTAATCGCGCGCTCTATCCGGCGGCGCAGATCGGGGTCTTGTATGCGCCTGATGTTCCGCCTGAAACGGGTGCTGAAACTAATCTGCATCGCCTGCCCGCAGGATTGCCGCTATCTCATCCTTGCTGACCCAATCTTCCTCGGATTCGTCCGATGCCGCAGCAGTTTCTCCAGCGTTGTATTCGACATCCTTATCTTCCAGTCCAAGGTCGCGTATTATTATCCCTTCTTCCTCTCCTGTTATGTCATACAGATCGTAAATCAGGTCATTGAGCTCGAACTCCTTATACCAAGTATCGGCATGTGGGTCGCGCTCTTTCGCCGTAATCATTTCCTCCACTAAGTCGAGGACTTCTTGCAGTTCATCAGAGGCGAGATTGGGGATGGGCAGCGCCTCTATGCGCCCGCAGTTCGCGCCGCCATGCATCTTGAACCAGCGTGCCAGATTGGAGTTCAGCATGGCGCAGACGTACTTTCCCTCGTCCGATTCGTCGTCCACAACGAAAGTCTTGCGAAATCCTGCGCCTATGCCGCAGTGGACTTTCACGTTCCAGTCCGACAGAGGGCTGCCAGCAGACAGTATCTTGTTGATGATGGCGTGTTCGGTTGTCATCGCACACCTCCTGTGGTTGGCTGCCTAGATGGGTGACTTGCGATCGATTTGCAATCCAGCATATCACACGCTGCGCACCCGCCTCAGACGGTTGCTGACCAGTTCGAACACGCCCTCGTCACCGCGTCTCGCTCGCCCAGCGGCAAGAGATGCTTTCTCGACGATAGGCTGTGTGTCATGGAGGAAGGCAGAGAGTTGGGGCAGGTCCACGCAGTGCTCGCGGTCGTAGTCCTGGGGGGCGCCGCATATTCATCCGGTGCCGTAGCTGGACGGACGTTCCCTGATGAAACCCGGTTGCGGCAGCTCGCTTCTTCGGCATGGTCCAGCAGATCGCCGTTGGACTAGGCATCCCAGCCGCGCTTCCTGGCCTCTTCGATGTTATGCCGAAGAGCCGGGGGCGCAACTGTCTGGGAGTCCCGTTATCGAATAGGATTCGCATGAGCGGTCTTGGCCCGGAGGTCCTGTACAACATGCTCCAGCACAGCTTTCACCTGCGATTCATCGACCCCGCCGAACCACTTGATGAAGTCGTGGATGGTCGCTCCCGCCTCCAAGTTTTCGAAGAGGGAGTACACCGGCAGACGAGTACCCTTAAACACCCAATTGCCGCTCACCTTCCCGGGTACGCTCTCCACTGCGTAACCGTCCCAAAGGCTGTGTGGAGTTTTGGAAGGAGCCAGAAAGACACGGCAGCCTGCGATTTCAGACTCGGACGACTACGCCGGAGGTTATAAGGGCCGCGGACGCTCTTCCGTGCGAAGCGGCACTGAGCGCAGAAGCTCCGGCGCGGGACATGGACAGGGTGTTTCGGAGAGTCGAGGACTTGCTCGCGATGGTGATGATATGTTGGCGCTCAGGTTTCGCTATAGAGACGAGAGAGACTCAGGAGAAATCGAGAGCACATATACCCGGGTCATATTCCTGAACGCCAATACCGTCACCGTCACGGTAGTCGATTACATATTACAGAACGATTATGCTCCGATTGGCGTACTTGAAGACATTGCGAGAAGCGTTGCTTCCCGGATATTCGGAACAAGCAACGCCCAATCCCAGAGCCAAAGCGCGCAAAGCCATCAATCGTCGGAACTCTTTGGATACGGCGAGTAAGGGCGATAGCGATATCAGCGAACAAACGACGCGGGCGCAGGGGGTAGCATCCTGCGTCCGCTATGTATGGCTATCGCGAATGAATATCAGCGGCGGAACTCGATGCGCCTGAACGCTTCGGCGTACTGGTCGTCCTTGCCTTTTGCGTGCTCACGCTTCCAGTATCCCATCCTCGCGACCTCCACGTCTCGTCGCGCCTGATACGCGACAGTAATTTTTGCCCGATTGTTGTTTCATCGGATTTTGGTAACCGTCCCAAAGTTGGTGTGATAGTAAAATAGCGGGGAATCCTGATAGAGTTCTGATTATCATCACAGAACTAGGAATCCCCGCCGATGCCGAGAGTACGATTTACGCTGCCACAGGTCAAGGAGTATCCGGACGCTCGTCCGCCGAGCTGTCCATATTGCGCGGGAGCCGGCTTCTCACAGGCCTGCTCGCATACAAAAGCCGATAAAGAACCTCTACATCAAGCGCGTTACGGTAGTCAGATACAAGTGCGTTGACTGCGGCAGGACATTCAGGTGCTACCCTGAGGGAGAGGGTGCGATGTGGGTACTCGGTGGCAGGATGAGCGTTCGTGTGGAGATGTTGGGAGCGGATGAGACGATAGTGAAGCTGAAGGGAGAGAAGGCTGTGGCCGGGTTCGTAATGGACGCGGAGAGTGGCAGGCTGGTTGGGATAGACCTTCTTGTGGAACGGGACAGCAAGGGCTTTGTGGACTGGTACAAGGCACAGATATGGCTGCTGCTGGGTGAGTTGGCGGCGTAGTCGTCCGGGTCTGAAATCGCAGGGTGCCGTGTCTTTCTGGCTCCTTCTAAAACTCCACACCGCCTTTGGGACGGTTACGCCCTGTTCCACCCTCCAGTTTACCACTGATCAAAGGTTCGAACGATCTCTTTATAGCGTAGTCATGCGGCATTTTGGCAAAATATGCGTGCTTCGGATTCTCGGATAGGCTAGTGCGCATGCCTGTCCCACAACCTCCTATAGCGATCACTAACCTGTCCAAATTACGGAAGAATTGCATTACGAAGACACCCAAGGAGTGTGTAGAATGCCTCTCAAAATTATCAATAAGCTCTGACACCAAGTCGTAAACCTCTTCCACATCAACACCAACGCTCTCGCGAATCAATAGTTCTCGAACCGACTCAGCAATGTCTTCACTGATATATCGCCTATTCTCAATGTCAATTATGTCGTTAAGCGATGGAGAAGCTGTGAAACGATGTATTCTCTCTTCGGCAATGATTTCGGGAAGGAAAATGGTCTGACGAACGATACATTGGACAGATCCACCATCGGACGAGGCTGAGTCAGATCAATACCGTAGCAAAAGCCACCTATATTTTGATGCGAGAGTTCCATGTCAGAATTATCATAGCTAACCCGTCGTCAAACCGACAATTCAACTATGGCTCACTCCTGTCCCACCCGTCCAGCATCCAGTAGCCGACGCGGGGGACTTCGACGACTGTGGGCAGACCTTGCGCTCGCTTGAGGCGCTGGATATTGTACAGGTGCGTCGTTTCCTCGAAGTACATATGGCGGAACGTGGCTTCGAGCGTGGTCGTCTCAGTGCCGGCTTCGGCGTCCAAGGTGATGCCGTGGGGGTGTGCGCTGACGACGAGGGCGCGCTCCGCGTTGTACTCAGTGACCAGTGTGTTGTCACGCAGAAAGCCGGCCGTGCGCTCCGCCAGCACGGACTGCGCCATCGACAACCCCTCGCGCAGCTTGCCGAGAATCACATCCATGTCGTGGTAGCGCACATCAAGCGCTCTGTCGTTGTCGGACGTCGCGAGTCCTTCGACGTCCTCCACGCCGTGGTCACCGTCGGGGAAAATGGTATCGACCCAGCGCACGATCAGCCAGCGGTATAGGAGCGATGCCATATGGCTCGTCTGCCGCCGAATGCTCCAGTGCGCCCACTCCCACTCGTCGGAAGTCCAGTCGAGCTGCTCGTCCGTCAACCCCTCGACTTCGGGCGCTATCAGGTCGTACAGGGTCTCGAACTCCGGGAATAGCGCATTCCCAGGCGCGTCGTCAGGTATCCGCTCGGCGCTCATTCGTCATTCCTCCATGATCATATATTATGGGATAAAGCTCGCAAGGGATTCTATCACTATTCAAGCCGTCATCCACCGTTACATCTTCGGCTTTTCATTCATCTCCTTCTATTTCCTATTTCCATTCTTCCTACATGTAAATATCCTGAAGTTGGTAGAGTATCAAAACGGCGAGGAATCCTGACAAGGTTCTTGTAAACTCAGACAGAAAACTATGTTTGAAAATTGTATAATACCCGTTCATAATAAGGATACTTTATCGTGATGGAGGGCGGGTGATTGAATGAGCGACCTAGAGCGCTAGGCACGCACTTGCTGCTGGAAATGAACGAGTGCGACCCAGTGCTGCTCGACAACCTAACACTGGTGAAACAGACGATGCTTACCGCGGCCGAAGAGGCAGGAGCGACCGTGGTCGGCGAGGTATTCCACAAGTTTTCGCCGGTGGGCGTAACCGGCATCGTTTGCATCGCCGAATCGCACATCAGCATCCACACCTGGCCCGAACACGCCTATGCTGCCGTGGACATCTTCACTTGCGGCGAGGATTTCAAGCCCATGGAGGCGGCGCATTTCATAGCCGAAAGCTTGCAAGCGCAGCATTGCAATGTTATGGAGGTCAAACGGGGCGTAGTCAACACACCCATTTCCGCGCCCATCGGAGACTGAAGTCCGACCTCGGTCGCAACGCCTCGTCTTTTCTGCGCTTCCTTTCTAACCCGCATATTCGCGTACTACTTCCATGAGAACTCCACCTGAAGGCAACTGGCACTACGAGCTGATCACCGAAGGCCTAATGCAGCTTGAGCAGATCCGCGAGGTGCTGTTCGAGGGCGACTCGCCGTACCAGCACGTGCTCATACACGACGCCGAATGCTTCGGCAGAAGCCTTGTGCTCGACGACAAGACGCAATCGACAGAGTTGGATGAATTCGTGTATCACGAGGCGCTGGTGCAGCCCGTAATGATGGCGCACCCCAACCCGCGCAGCGTGTTCATCGCCGGCGGCGGCGAGGGCGCGACCGCACGCGAGGCGCTCCGCCACAGATCCGTCGAGCGCGTGGTCATGGTGGACCTTGATAAGCTCGTCGTGGATATGTGCAAAAAGTATCTGCCCAACCACCATCAGGGCGCATTCGACGACCCGCGCCTGCAACTGCTCCACGAGGATGCTTTGAAGTACATCGAGACGACTGACGAGCGCTTCGACATCGCCATCATAGACGTGCCGGACCCTTTGGAAGCAGGCCCCGCCTATCTGCTCTTCACGCAGGAGTTCTATCGCATGATGCAGGCGCGCCTGAACTCCGACGGATACTTAGTCGCGCAGTCCGGCCCCACCGGAGCCACATTCTACGAGCAGTGCTTCTCCGCAGTGGCAAACACGGTCGGCTCGGTCTTCCCGGCAGCGCACCTGTGCGAGGCGTTCATACCTTCCTTCGGCACGACATGGGGTTTCGTGATGGGGACGCCGGACGATGCCGTGCTCACCCTCACCGCCGACGAGATAGACAGACGTATCGCCAAGCGCATCA
>JAGGDZ010000509.1 GCA_024648655.1 Chloroflexota bacterium
GGCCAGCGAAAAGCAGATAGTCAGCGACGCCGCGCTTTACAGCATCGGCCGCTCAGGCGCCACTGAATCACTCAATCTGGATGCCGTGAACGTGGAAACCGATGCCAAGGGACGGCTGACTGTCAACGAGACCTATCAGACCACCATGCCGAGCATATACGCTGCAGGTGACGTGATCGGCTTCCCCAACCTCGCGTCCACCTCTGGAGAACAGGGCCGCCTCGCAGCCTGCCACGCATTCGGCATGCCCGCCAGGAGCGTTCCCGGACTGTTTCCATACGGTATCTACACGATTCCGGAAATCTCAATGGTCGGAATGACCGAAGAGGAATTAACCGAGAACAACGTGCCCTACGAGGTGGGCAGGGCCCAGTACCGTGAGATAGCGAGAGGGCAGATAATAGGAGACGACTCAGGCCTTCTCAAGCTGCTGTTCCACACCGGAACACGCGAGCTTCTTGGAGTCCACATCATCGGCGAGGGAGCGAGCGAGCTGGTACACATCGGACAGGCAGTGCTCGCATTCGGCGGCACGGTTGACTACTTCGTGGATGCCGTATTCAACTACCCAACTCTGGCTGAATGCTACAAGACGGCCGCGCTGGATGGGATCAACCGCCTCGATGCCTGAGAGTCCCTGCACAGGATGAGCGCAATGCTCCCAGGAAGATGAAGGGACCGGAGATACCACCGTCTCCGAGCGGAATAGACGCCACGAACTATACCAGAGACAATCTCCGGTTCCACATGGATACCCGTGAGTCCGAGATGCACTGTGGCAGCACCACGCTCTATGAAAAGCCTCCCGCTGACCTCTCAGCAAGGCGCCATGCCAGCCTTAGAGTTCAGGCTTTTCCAATCTTCTCCTGTCCCAGTTCGTCTTGCCCGACCGGTTATATGCCCATAGAATTATCTTAAGGCTGGCTTGGCGACCAGAGATCCGCAGGACAATTCACCCACGCGGTGTCAGGACCTCAAAACCCGCGCCCGCTAAAAAGAAGAGAGAGGAGGTCGTCGCCGTGGACATCAGGATTCAATCCAAAAACATCGACCTCAACCCCCATGCCGAGCAGTATATTCAGAAGAAGTTCGACAGGCTCCAGAGACATCTGCCCAACCTCGATGACGCCAAGATGGAGGTGGCGATGACCCAGGCACGCTCCACGCGCGACCGTGTCCAGGC
>JAGGDZ010000041.1 GCA_024648655.1 Chloroflexota bacterium
ATTTGCACGCGTTCGTATGTGGTGAAGCGCCTACCGCATAGCGCGCACTCCCGCCGCCGGCGTATGCTCATGCCGGACTCGCGGGAGTCCACGACTTTCGTATTAGTGCATTCGCAGTAAGGGCAACGCATAGTACAGATATTTCATAAAAGTATAAGAAATGTACAATATATTGTGCCATGTGATAATATCACCACTATATCTTGTACTCCCTTTGCTGTCAACGACCATACAGTGGACTTTTGCCAGGATAAATAGTCCTTGGCAGATCGAGGCATCGAAAGACCGTCGAGTCGCCTATAGACAGGCGTAGTGGGGTGCACCAGTGGCGACTGCAAACGGCCGATCGGATGCTATACTTAGTGCACTGGTCTAACCGCCCCATTCACCTGCGAGGTATGCGATGGCAACGACCAACATGAAATTCATGACGGCAGAAGATCTGCTGAATATGCCCAAGGACGGCTATCGCTACGAGTTGGTGAGAGGAGAGCTGAGGAAGATAGCGCCTGTGGGACACATCGGGGGCGGGGGATTTTACGAACTGAATATCAGTTCAGAGTTGCAAGCCTCGTAAAAGCCAACGGTCTTGGCAGGGCGTACAGTCCTAACACCGGCTTTCTGCTCGAAAGAGACCCCGCTATGTACTCGCGCCGGACGCGGCGTTCGTGCGCCAAGAGCGTGTAGAAGCCGTCGGCGACTCTAGGGGATATTTCCCCGGCGCGCCCGATATGGTCGTAGAGGTCATTTCGCCGAGCGACCGGTACGCCGAAGTAGCCGAGAAGGTACAGGAGTGGCTTAACGCCGATGCGCGCATGGTCGTAGTGGTGAATCCGCGCAACAAGACAGTGCAAGTGTATCGCACGATAACGGATGTCGTAACGCTAAGCGAAGCAGATACGCTCGACGGCGGCGACGTAGTGCCCGGCTGGCGGCTACGGGTAGCCGCCAGCTTCGCGTAGGATAGGCTGCGCCGCTACATCAAGTTCCAGCGAGGATATTCGGCAGCCTCTTCCCGCAACCTGTCCGCAAGCCAATCTTGAACGCCCGCGTCGATATAGAATGTAGGGCGCAGCAGTTCCGATTCAGACTCTATCAATCCCTCACGCAAAGCCGTCTGAGCCGCCGCCGTATTGGGCAGTATCCGCGACCCAACCCGCAGCACGGCAAACGCTGCTTCCACTCGCTTGAGGAAGTCCAACTTCTGCTCCACGGAGGCTTTCGTCTCGCCCGGTTCTCCAAAGGCGACATTCATCGTGAAGGGCAACCCCGCGTCACGGCTCAGGCACGCCATCCGCTCCAGTCCGGCGAGTCTGTCGCCAAACCCTTTGCCGCCGCGTCCGCCTTCAGCCATCAGCGCCAGAGAGCAGCCCGATTCTTTCATTAGCTCCATAAGCTCCACGTCCGCATCCTCTGATGGGCGCACGTAGCTGTTCCAGCGCACGCGCAGGCAGGCGTCTATGACGGCGCGGCACGTCGCCTTGGCATGCTGCGCCGGAATGTTAAAGCCGCTGTCGATGAAGAACACCTTGTTGATGCCGAAATCGTCATTGAGCGCGCGTATTTCGTCCACCACCTCTTGCGGGTCGCGGATGCGCCAGTCGCCGCCGCCGTAGTCCGCGCCCGGCGTCGGGTAGTATGCCTGCGCCAGCTTCGTGACCACGCCCACGCCGAAGCCGGAGCCGTTGTAGGCGCGCATGTCCAGCAGGTCGAGTCTTGGCGCTCTGTGGAAATTCGATGTGAACCTGCCCTCGCTGACGACGATGTTCTCGTCGTCGTCTCGATATACAATGCCGGGTATGTCATGGTAGCCTGCGCCCGCATCGAGGCGCTCGACCAGCGTAGCGAACGCTTCCGCAGCATCGCCCGCTATGCCCAGGTCCGCGCCCACATAGTCGAGACACTCGGACGGCATAATACTGAACGCGGGACCGCCGATGAGCGTCTTCGATCCGCTGAGTTGCCGTATGCGCTCGATGATGTCGCGCACGGCAGGCAGATTCCACACCGGATTGAGGCTGCTCTGGTTGTCCAGGTTGCGTATCGACAGCCCGATGAGGTCAGGCTCGAACTCGCTCACCACATCGGCGACCTCGGACACGGCATCGTCTGCGAACATCAGGTCAAGCACCCTGAGAGTGTGGCGCTCCTCGTCCACGCTCGCTGCGAGGTACGCCAGTCCGATAGGCACGGGACGCACCACCATGCGGTCCATAAATCGGTCTGCTTGATTTGTGGCTATGAGCAATACTTTCATGGCGCGTTCCCTTCCTTATCCTGTTCATCCTGCGTATCGATGTGAGTCTTTAGGCAAAAGTGTCGGCTACGGGCAGTCTCCAGCCGGGGACCACATCGCCGCCGTCCAGTGTGTCTGCTTCCGTGAGATCGGTTACGCCGTCGGGCATATGCACACGCACCGTGCGGCTGCGCGGGTTCACCGCAACTGCTTCACATAGATGTACAAGGTGCCTCTATTCTACACGTTCCCTTCATCCTGTCTATCCTGCTATCCTCCGTTCATGGTGAGCCTGTCGAACCACGCCACTGGCTAACTGATAGACTTACTTACTTACGAACTACCTCCGCCGCGTCCTGCCACGCAGCGTCATGAGCGCAAGTGTGCCGCTCACTGAGCCGACCAGCGCAATTGCGGCGACGCCCTTGATAAGCGCCTCGAAGTCCCAGCCCACGCTTATGAGAGAGCGCAGCGCGTCCAGCAGGTATGTAACCGGGTTGAACACGGCGATTGTCGCCAGCCAGCCGGTCATCGCCTCTAGCGGCACGAAGACGGTCGTCAGGAACACGAACGGGAAGAACAGCAGAAAGCTTGAATTCACCGCCGCCGGATTGCCGGTCTTGAATGCAATGGCGTAGGGGAAACCTGTGTACGCCAGCCCCCACAGCCCCGATAGCAGCACAAACAGCAGCAGTCCCAGTATGCCCGACTCGAACCTGACGCCCACGATTATGCCAAGCAGCACGACTGGCAAGGTCAGCACGATCACCAGCACTAAGTCGGCGACCGTGAAGCCGAGCAGCATAGCAAGCCGGTTTATCGGCGTCAGCGACAGGCGGTCAAAGTAGCCGGACTGGATGTCCGTCACCATCGTTACGGCTCGTGAAACGCCCGTCACGGCGAAGATGATGCCCACCGGCAGCTGAAACGCCTTATAATCAACGCCGGGTATGCGTTCTGCGACATCCTGCAGCGCCCCGATGTTAATCGCGTAGAAGAACACCGGAATGATAAGCGCAGGATAGATTGCCTCCGGGTCGCGCGGAATCCCGCGCAGCGCTCTGATTGCCACTGATAGCACGTCTCTGAAGAAGCCTGCGCGCCGTGCGTGTATCTGAGTACCGGCGGGTGTGGTCATTACTGCTTGGCTCAATGCTTTATCTCCTAGAAGCTCTTACGTCGATGAACAGGATGGGATAAGGATATTCTTCGGTAGATATTTTCAGGTATATGACTGAGGAACTGAGGAATTGACAAACTGACGGACTCACTCCGCGTCCTGCTCCATGCGCGCGCCCGCAACGCTGAGAAACACGTCGTCCAGCGTGGGCGTGCGGAGTGTCAGCTCCGTCACTTGCACATTGTGGGCGTTTAGCGCGAGCGCGACATCGCTTATATGCGCCGCGCCGTTGACCACGTGGATGATGAGTTCGCCGCCCGATGCGTCCACATCCACAACGCCGTCCACATCGGAGACCGCCGCCTTCGCTTCGTCCGCGTAGCCGTCCATTTGAACAAAAATCACATCATTGCCCAGCGACCGCTTAAGCTCGGCGGGCGTGCCTTCCGCCATAAGCCTACCCTGGCTGATAATGCCCACGCGGTCGGCGAGGGCGTCCGCCTCTTCGAGATACTGTGTAGTCAGGAATATCGTTACCGACAGTTCCTTGTTGATGCGCTGCACCTCTTCCCAGACGCGCGCGCGGCTGATCGGGTCAAGCCCGGTCGTCGGCTCGTCAAGGAACAGCACCTCCGGATTGTGGATGAGAGACGCCGCCAGGTCGAGACGCCGCTTCATGCCGCCCGAGTATGTGCCGATGAAGCGGTCAAGCGCATCTCCGATGTCAACCAGCCCCGCGAGTTCGTCCAGACGCGTGTCCAACTCGCGGCGTTTCAGCCCGTATAACCTGCCCTGCAAGCGCAGCAGCTCCCGCCCCGTCTGCTTCAGGTCGAGCGCCGCATCTTGCAGCGCAGCTCCGATACGCAGCCTGACATCGTTAGCCTCGCTGACTACGTCTCGGCCGGCGACCGTGGCGCTGCCCGTAGAGGGCAGCAGCAGCGTAATGAGCATCCTCACAAGCGTCGTCTTACCCGCGCCGTTCGGTCCCAGAAAGCCGTATATCTCGCCCTTCGATATGTTCAGGTCTATGGCATCAACTGCCTTCACTTCGCCGAAATTCCGACCTATTCCTCGCGTCTGAACTGCGTATTCCATGTATCCGTAATGTCTCCTTAAGCCTGTTATATATCTTAGTGCAGCAGCATAATAGTACAATCGTTCTTGACTTTAATAACCAACATAACAACGCCGGGCTACCTGAGTCAACCTTTTTTGAGAGTGAATTTGAGCCTTGTAGAGCCGCACAAGCGCCTTGCAATTCAGCCGTGTTAAACTGGCAAGCGATAAGATAGAGCGTTAGCGAGTAAAAGAGACTGGAGGGAGTATAAGAAATGCGAGTCAATAATGTGGTAACAAAGATGAAAGCAGGCGAGATGGCTTACGGCTGTGGGTTTTCGTTTGCATCGCCTACCCTCATCGAACTTGCGGGACGCGCGGGCTTCGATTTCGTCTCATTCGACAGCGAGCACGGCCCATTCACCATAGATCTGCTTGACGACCTTTGCCGATTCGCGGACATGGCTGGGATGACGCCGATGGCACGTGTGCCGGATATCGAACATCCTACGATACTGCGCTTTCTGGATAGGGGCATCATGGGCATCACTGGTCCCCATATTGTCAACGGCGACAGGGCGCGCCAACTCGCCGACGCCTGCCGGTATGTGCCGCGCGGACACCGAAGTTTCGGCTCAGGACGGGGCGCGTACTTCAGTGACTTCCCATCCGGTCCCGACTACATGGAGCATACCAACGACAACATCTTGGTCATTGCTCAGCTCGAGGACATCGAGGTATTGGACAATCTGAATGACATCCTGTCCGTCGAGGGTATAGACCTGTTCGCATCAGGCGCGCAGGACATCGCGCAGTCCATGGGCTTGCAGGGGCAGCCGAACCACCCGGATGTGCAGCAGTTCGAGGCGACGGTGAGGGACGCCGTTCACGCCGCCGGCAAGCAGATGGCGGACGATGTGATGACCTCTATGCGCGCCGACCGCTGCTTTCTGGACGGAGCGCGTGAGTTCATCGAAAGTGGCGGCGAAGGCTAATCGAATATCTCGGACACCGGCATCCGCCAGCCCGGAACTACATCTCCACCGTCCAGAGTGTCGGCTTCCGTTAGCACGGTGACATTCGCAGGCGAGCGATAAATCTTTGCCGTGCGTGCGCGTGATTCCGGCAAAATTACTATAGGTGTTCCAGCGGTGAAATAATCCAACCTCACTCACATCACGCGCCGGTACACCTGTATCCGGTGCCGGTTACCGTCCGTCACGTACACCCTGCCTTCATCGTCCAGCTTGACCGACATCGGCGCCCAGAAGTATTTCTCGATGTACGCCGACTGTGTGTGCGGATCATCCACGTTATCAACTTCCAACTCCGGCTCAAGATTGGACTTCTTCCTCGCCTCCCCCTCTTCCCTGTTAATCTCAAGGAAGTTCGCCGCCCACTTCGACAGACCTGCCTCACCCCTGAGCTTCTGAAGGAACGCGCCGTCGGCATCGAATACCTGCACCCGCTCATTGCCCCAGTCGGACACATACATGTAGCCGCGCTCGTCAATCGCCACGCCGGACGGTCGCAGCAGCTCGCCATCGCACCGGCCGGACGTGCCATACGCGGCGACGAACTCGCCGCCGGACGTGAAACGCTGGATGCGGTCGTTGCCCCAGTCCGCAATGTACAGGTTGCCGTCGGGCGCGACCGTCACACCCCAGGGCATATTGAACTCGCCCGCGCCGCTGCCGCTTGAACCAAACGCAGCCATAAACTTGCCACTAGGTGTGAACTTCTGTATTCGGTCGTTGTTCGTGTCGGCGATGTAGATGTTGTCCTCGGCGTCCGCAGCGATTCCCGACGGCCCATTGAGCTGTCCCTCACCATTGCCAAGCTCACCCCATGCCCGTATGAAGTTGCCATCGTAGTCGAATACACTGACGCTATGCTTGTAGTCGTCCGTAACATACAGGTGTCCACGGCTGTCTTCCGCTATGCACATGGGCGAGATCATATATCCGTCGCCCTGCCCATGATGCGCGAAAGTGCCGTAATACTCGCTGTCTATGTCTGTAACCGTGACACGCACGCCCCGCTCGCCAAGGTCGCGCGCACGGTTCGGCACATAGAGCCGTCCATCGCGCGCAGCCACAAGGTCGGTCGGATACTCGAACCCGCGCCCTTCCATGGCGATGAGGCCTATGGTCAGGGAGTATTCCAGCACCTGATCCCGTTTATCCAGCCCATCCATGTTAGCCCCCGTGTTACAACTTAGCCCCCGTGTTACAACCGTTGGAACTCCTTGGAAGCCGCCGTCAGCCGCAGCATCTGGGCGACATTTTGCCGCTCATCCCCGGCCTGCTCCGCGATGCTGAGCAGCGCTTCGCGTGTGTCGTCCGAGACTGACAGCGCGCCCATCTGCTCCAGGCAGCGGCTTACCATCAGCTCAGAGCGTGTGCCGTTGCCGCCGTCCGCTACGATACTCTCCACCATATCCCGCACGCCCGGCTTGTCCAGGTCACCAAGCTGCTCGGACGCGAAGTTGATGCGCTCCATCAGAGTTCCGGTGTCGATCCATTCCACGCCCTGGTGCCAGCCCTCGACGCTCGGTGGGTTGTTCAGCTCCTGTCCCATCCAGTTAATCTGCCTGAACCTGTTTATCATCTCGCGGTTCGGCATCTCGAACTCCCGCGTCATTCGCAGGATGCCGACCGCGAACTCGGCGGGACCCTTCACCTTCTCGTAGCGTGCCTCCTCAGCCTTGAAGAAGTCCGAATTGAACAGAACGCGCAGCATCTCGACGATGTCGTAGCCGCTGTCGAAGTATGACTGCACGAGTGTCTCGATCGCGTCTTCGTCTCGCGGCGGCGTGTAAGGCCACGCCGGAACCGGCGGCTCGTCCGCCACGAAGAAGTGGTACATGTGCCGCGCGATGAACCGTGCGGTCGCTTCCTGCTGGCATATGATGTTGACGATGTCCTCGCCGTTGAAGTTTCCAGTTTGCCCGAGGAAGGTCTTCTCGCCGTTGTCATGATCGTCTTCACGGTACTCGAAGAAGTAGTCAATTCTGCCGTATGGCCAGTCCGAATCGCGCGCCGAGCGCACCATCATGTACTCGGTATTGCCGATGGTCCAACCCGTGAAAGCTCTTGAGCATTCCTTTATGTCTTCCTCAGAGTAGTTGCCCACACCCATCGAGAATAGCTCGAGCAGTTCGCGTCCCCAATTCTCGTTGATGGCGTCCTTGTGATTGTCCTGGTTGTCCAGCCAGACAATCATCGCCGGGTTCTTCGCCAACTCCAGTAGCAGCCTGTCGAACTTGCCCATCCCGTATCGCCTGAACATATCCACCTGGTCCGACAGAACCCTGCCGTTGATTACCTTCGGCATGCCCGTGGCGAAGATGCCATGCCAGAAGAGAGTCATCTTTTCCTGCAGCGGCGCGTCTGAAGTAACCATGCGGTACAACCATCGCCGCGCGGAGCCGGGATAGTTGATCATCCCCGACGCTTCGAGGTCGAATCGCCTCACTATGAATTCGCCGAGCCACCGGGCGTCGCCAGTGTCCAGCAAGTCTTCGATAGTGGCTTCATATCCCTTTTCGACACGCTCTTCGATTTCGGCTTGGCTCGCGCCAAAGCCCGCGCGCCGCATCAAGTGCGCCATAAGCTCGATATCTTGTTTGCCCATTGCTACTGCCTCCAAAATTGCATGCGCTCGCGCTTCAAGCGCATGCTACAAACAGGATATTATCCAGTCAATCCCCGCCGCCATCTCACACCTCTACCAGCGTTCAAGGTACTGTGCGCTGCGCCCATGATACACTACGCACGCATCGACAAACTCCAACCCTCTGAACACTGAAAACTACTCAGGAGGCACCACCATGGGCAGACTCGACGGCAAAGTGGCATTCATCAGCGGGGGCGCGAGAGGCATGGGCGCGGAGGAAGCTAGACTGTTCGCCCGCGAGGGCGCGAAGGTCGCAATCGGCGATGTGCTTGACGAAGAAGGTCGCAGCGTTGAAGCAGAAATCAACGAGAGCGGCGGCGACTGCCTTTACATCCACCTCGATGTAACGGGCGAAGCCAACTGGCAGGATGCCATAGCCCAGACCGTATCCCGCTTCGGCGCACTGCACATCCTCGTCAACAACGCGGGCATCGGAGGTGTCGGCGGCTTGGTCGAAGACACCCCAGTCGAGGACTGGGACCGTGTCATGGACATCAACGGCAAGGGCGTATTCCTCGGCACGAAGGCAGCCATACCTGAGATGCAGAAGGCGGGCAGTGGCTCGATCATCAACATTTCTTCACAGCTAGGCATCGTCGCCACCGACAACAGCAGCCCGATGTACCACGCATCCAAGGGCGCAGTGCGAATCCTCACCAAGTCCACCGCAATCCAGTACGCGCCCGACAACATCCGCGCCAACTCCATACACCCCGGTCCCGTCAACACCGCGATGACAGAGCGCCGGCGTGAAGACCCGGAGACGTTCGAGGTAATGCGCTCCCGCATTCCGCTGGGCAGGTTCGCGGAGCCAATCGAAGTCGCATATGCTGTCTTGTACCTCGCCAGCGACGAATCAGGCTATGTCACCGGCAGCGAGGTCGTGGTGGACGGCGGATGGATAGCTCAGTAGTTATTAGTATTCAGTTGTCAGTTATTAGTTGTCAGTTTTCGGTTGATAGCAAGGGCTGGCTCATGTTGATTTGAGATTGGAATATGCAGGACTTCAAGAAACTGAAAGTATGGCAGAAAAGACATCATCTTACATTGGATGTGTACAGGGTCACTACATCGTTTCCACGAAGTGAACTTCTATGGTCTGACGAGTCAGATTCGGAGGTCTGCTTCATCCGTTCCCGCCAACATCGCAGAAGGCTGCGGCAGACAGGGCAATGCCGAACTGACTCGCTTTTTGCACATATCAGTGGGGGCTGCCAGCGAACTCGAATACCACATACTCCTAGCCCATGACTTGAAGCCCATGACTTGAAGTTTAATATCCACGGAAGACTACGGCAACATTTGAAGCCAACTCATCGAGATAAAGCGCAGGCTGACAGGACTAACCAATAGAACAAGGACATATTCCTAATATCGAACACTGATAACTGACTACTGATAACTATTCCGGAGGAATCCATGCAAATCACCGACATCAAAACCCATCTCGTCCACCCCGGCAGAGCCAAGAACCTCTGCTTCGTCAAAATCGAGACCGACGAGGGCATCTATGGTTGGGGCGAATGCTACACGCAATCGGACCGCGACGTGCAGATCACCGCGCACATCGAGCAGCTCAAACGCTACCTCATCGGGCGTGATCCCACGAACATCAAGCACTTCATGCAGATGGCGTTCGACGACTTCGCAGGCAGGCGCGGCGCGATGGACTACTACTGCGCCATCAGCGGATTGGAGCACGCCATGTGGGACATCGCGGGTAAGGCTTACGGCGCGCCCGTGCACAAGCTCATCGGTGGCGCGTGCCGCGACAAGATTCGCGTCTATGCCAACGGCTGGTCCGGCGGCAACCCAACGCCCGAATCCCTAGCCGAGCGCGCGTCCGCGGTCATCGAGGCGGGCTTCACCGCGCTGAAGTTCGACCCCATCCCCGGACGGTGGCGTACCTATGTCAGCAAGGACGTAGAGGACGCCGCAGTGGAGAACGTGCGCGCCGTGCGGGAGGCTGTAGGTCCCGACGTGGACATACTCGTCGAGATGCACCGCCGACTGGCGCCGATGCACGCCGTCCGAATCGCCCACGAAATCGAGCAGTACCGCCCCTTCTGGTACGAAGAACCTGTGCTTGCCGAGAACATCCCCGCGCTGGCGTCCGTGCGCCAGAAGATAAACATCCCCGTCGTAACCGGCGAGGAGCTTTACACCAAATTCGAGTTCCGCGAAGTCTTCGAGAAGCAGGCGGCGGACATACTCAACCCGGATGTGTGCAATGTCGGCGGTATCCTTGAACTCAAGGAGATTGCGGCGATGGCAGAACCGTACTTCGTGGTCATATCGCCGCACAACTTCAACAGCACCACCGTAGGCTTGGCAGCGACCATACAGGTATCCGCCGCAATTCCGAACTTCCTGATAACCGAGTACTTCGTCAACCTCGAAGACTTCGGCAAAGACATCGCCACGACCCCCTTCGAGGTGCAAGACGGCTATATTCAGCTGCCCGACACCCCAGGCATAGGCATCGACCTAGACGAAGAGCGCCTCGCCGCCTACCCGTACAAGCCATTCCCTGCAAGAGCACCCGCGCAAATCTGGGACGAGGGGCCGTGACATGCCGGATGAAGCGTCGCAAAGAGACCTATGTTCCGATTAAACTTGCGCTAAACTTGATGGTGGAGAAGAGAGCAGACGGTACAAACATTGTCGGCTCTTCGCTCGACCATCTCATAGGCACATGGACACAAGCAGAAGCAGACGAAATGGGCGCCGTTTTGAACGATTTTGAGACTATTGAGACTATTGGCACAATAACGTGGACAAGTTTAGAGACGTCCTGACAATCGAGCAGTCAATTCAACAAGGAGCCGCTCCAATGCCACGAGAAACCACCCTCGAAGACTTTCGCGCCCTCACCCGGCGCGCCGGCCTCGACCTCACCGACGACGAGCTTGAGCACCTCAAGCCGATGTACGACCACTACCTTGAGCCGATTGCAAGTATGAACGCGCTCGACCTCGATGCAGAAGACCTGGCAGTAGTCTATTCGCCGGGCTGGGACCCGGAGGTGTAGCCATGACGACTGAATTTCACTACCTGACCATCGGAGAGGCGAGCGTTCTGCTCGAAAGCGGGCAGATTTCTCCCGTTGAGCTTACCCGCGCTTTCCTCGACCGCATCGACGAACTCGATGAGACGCTCGAATGCTACATCACCGTGCTGCACGACAGTGCAATGGCGGAAGCGCGGCAGGCGGAAGCCGAAATTCTGCGCGGCGACTATCGTGGACC
>JAGGDZ010000502.1 GCA_024648655.1 Chloroflexota bacterium
GATGACGGCTGTTAGCCAACCGGCAATCTGTATGAAGTAGAGCCACAGATACAGTCTGCGTCTTGACCTTAGCGTGGTTAGCAAGCTCTCTCTGTCGTCCACCGTTACACTCCCTGAGCGCCGACTCCCCACGCCGCCAAATATCTATGTTAGCCGATAGATCTGGATGCGGTGGCGGTTGCTTTCGGTAACGAAGAGCCTGCCCTTGCCGTCTAGCTTGACGGACATAGGGGACCAGAAGAATTTTTCGATATGAGAGGAGACTTCATGAGGGTCGTCGTGGTCGAAGAAGTCTATGTCGCGCTCAAGGTCTGCGCGGGAACGGGCTTCGCCTTCTTCGCGGTTGATACTGAGGAAGTTGACTGCCCACGGTGATAGAGTAGCCTCGCCGCGCAGAAGCTGGAGGAGGTTGCCGTCGGGGTCGAAAGCCTGCACGCGTTCGTTGCCCCAGTCGGCGACGTACATGTTGCCGTCGGTGTCCACTGCGACGCCCGCTGGCTTGACGAGCTTGCCCTCGGCGCGTCCCGGCTCGCCGTAGGTCGCAATGAACTCGCCGTCGGCTGCGAAGTGCGCGATGCGGTCGTTGCCCCAGTCGGCTACATAGATTTCGCCGCTGGGAGCCACTGTTATGCCCCAGGGCATCGACAGCACACCCATTCCTACTGTGGCGAGAAAGACGCCGGTTGGGGAGAATTTCTGGACGCGGTTGTTGTAAGTGTCGCTGACTAGGATGTTGTCGTCCGGATCGATTGCGATGCCGCATGGCCCGTCGAGTTCACCCTCGCCGCTGCCGTGCGCTCCCCAGACGTGCAGGAATTTGCCGTCCGAGTCGAATGCGGTTACGCGGTGCAGATACTCATCGGTGAGGTAGATGTCACCCGCGCTGTTCTTCGCGCCGGAGGTGAGCCAGATGAATTGCCCGTCGCCCTCGCCATAAGCGCCGAATGTGCCGTAGTACTCACTTTCGAGATCGCAGACGGTTACGCGCACTCCCCTGTCCACGCTTTCAAGCGAACGATTGACTACATAGAGCCTGCCATTGTCGCCGATTACGGTGTCAGCCGGGTAGTAGAAGCCTCTGCCTTCCATGACGGAGAGGCCGAGGGTGCGGTCGTAGCTTAGGAGTTGGGTTGTGGTTGTGGTCATGGTGAAACCTCGATTGTTGTCAGTCTAATACAGAAAAAGATGAAGGGCAGAGTCGCCTTGGCAAATCTGCCCTTCGACATGCTCAGGGTGAACGAGTTAAGAGACTATATTGACTAGGGTGCGTTGACATCTGAACTTCAGAGCGGTTCACGGTAGTTTAGGCATGGAAATCGTTGCATCAGATGTATATCTGCACCTCCCAACCCTTCTGGATGCCCGCCTATCCGGATGCCCGCCTGCGCGGGTATGACTAGCCGGAAAGCGAAAATGTCAACCGAACCTAGCTCCGCTGGAATTCGTGGGTGGCGGTGGCTAGGCGCAGGATGTTACCGACCTTTTCGCGGGTGCGCTCTTCGCCTGTCTGCTCGGCAAAGCCTTCTAGGACCTCGCGTGTCCGGTCGGAGACTTCAATGACGCCAAGCTGTTCAAGACAGGCGTCCACGAGGCGAGCGGGTGATGTGGCGAAGTCGTCCGCCATTACACAGTCAATCATCGCGCGGATGCCGGGCTTGTCTGTGTCCCCGACCTGCTCGGAGGCGAAATTGATGCGCTCGACAAGTGTACCGGTGTCCACCCATTCAGTGCCTTGATGCCAGCCTTCTACGCTGGGCGGGTTGTTGAGCATCTGGCCCATGAAGGTCATAGTCAGCGTGCGGTCCATTATCTCGCGACGGGGCCTGTCGAATTCGCCTGTGAGCCGCAGGACGCCCGCGACAAGCTCAGCGGGGCTTTTGACCTTCTCGTATCGGATGCTCTCGTCCTTGAAGAATTCGGATGTGAACAGCGTATGTAGCATCGCCCTGATATCGTAGTCGCTGTCGTAGTATGCTTGTACTAGCGTGTCGATTGCCTCGGCATCGCGCGGTGGGGTGTAGGGCCAGGCAGGAACAGGCGGCTCGTCGGCGACGAAGAAGTGATACATGTGCCGAGCGATGAATTGCGCTGTCGCTTCCTGCTGGCAGATGATTTCAATGATGTCCTCGCCGTTGAAGTTGCCGGTCTGTCCGAGGAAGGTCTTCTCCCCCTCGTCGTGGTCTTCCGGGCGGTAGTCGAAGTGCCAGGAGATTCTGCCATAAGGCCAGTCGGAGTCGCGCTCGGAACGCAGCACCATGTACTCCGTGTTACCGATGGTCCAGCCGGTGAAGGCGCGGGATGCCTCCTTGATGTCTTCCTCAGAGTAGTGGCCGACACCCATGCTGAAGAGTTCGAGCAGCTCGCGTCCGTAATTCTCGTTGATCGCGCCTCTGTGGTTGTCGTAGTTGTCCAGCCAGACAATCATAGCGGGGTCTTTGGAGAGTTCGACAAGCATGTCTTTGAAGTTGCCCAAGCCATGCTTGCGGAACATGCGAATCTGGTTCCAGAGTACCTTGCCGTGAATGACTTTGGGGTATCCCGTTGCGAAGATGCCGTGCCAGAAGAGGCACATCTTCTCTTGGAGTTGGGCTTCGGAGGTAACCATACGATACAGCCAGTTCTCGCCGGATGCACGTGGTCCCATCATGCCGGACTGCTCGTGGTGGAAGCGGCGCACCATGTAGTCGCCCAGCCAGGGGGCGTTTTCGGGAGCATCGAGCAGTTCATCGACTACGGTGTCGTAGCCCTTCGCTTCAAGCCCTTCAAGCTGGGCGCGCGTTGCGCCAAAGCCGGCGCGGCGCATGAGGTGCGCCAGCAGTTCTAGGTCTTTCTTCGTTTCAACTACCATAATGAGCGCCTCCATTTGTGATTATTGTGTCAATGCCAGCAAATCTATGCTAATGTGAGTGAGGTGTTCGCCGTCCAGTCGGAGCAAGTCTAAAACGGCAGATTTCCACTTACCCGGGTTGGCGCGATTATATCACAACGACATCTCCAGTAAAGCGTGAGAGCTAAGTTCATCGGGGGTACGGATTATCGATAACCCAGTAGAGATCGAAGAGAAGAGAGGGCTGTATTACGGGTGGGTGATCGTGCTCGTGATGGCGACTGCGGGCGCGGTGAGCATGGCGATGGGGTCGTTGAACTTCGGGCTGTTCATCAAGCCGATGGGTGATTCACTAGGCATCGGGCGGTCGTGGTTCGGTTGGGCGCAAACGGCGAGGCAAGGATCCAGCGCACTGACAAGTCCCGCCGTGGGCTGGCTCATAGACCGTTACGGTTCCCGCGTGATGCTGCCGGTGGCGGCGCTGGTAACGGGAATTGCCATGGTTGCTCTGTCATTCCTGGACGGCGCGAACGACGCCTGGCTCTTGGTGGTCTTCTTCGCGGTTATGGGGCTTGTAGGCATGAGTGGACCGGGTGCGCTGGTTACATCGGTGCCTGTACTCAAGTGGTTCGTGCGGGAGCGTGGCAGAGCAATCTCATACATGGGACTGGGCATCCCAGTGGGCGCTATGCTGTTCGTACCGCTAACTCAGATGTTCATTGACTGGTGGGGCTGGGAGACTGCATGGATAATCCTAGCGGCAATTGGTGTGGGTGTCATCGTGCCGCTCGCAGCTATGTTTGTCAGGCGGCAACCGGAAGATATGGGACTGCTGCCCGACGGGGATTCGATGCATGCCTCCGCAACTGAAGATGAAGATGGGGACGCACTAGGACCTGCTCCGCAAGCGGTCGGAGAGATTTCATGGACGGTGAAAGAGGCGATGCGCTCCCCTGTCTTCTGGAGTTTGGTGGCGACATTCAGCATGGTGTCGCTTGCAACCGGAACGGTCGCACTGCATCGCATACCCGACTTCGCCGATAGGGGATTCAACACTACTCTGATTTCTTATGCCACAGCAGTGGACGCCGTGTTCGCAGGCGTTGCCACATACGCTTTTGGCAGTCTGGTAAAGTATGTCCGCGCGCGGGTGCTTGGGGCAATCGGCTTTCTGCTGCTGGCAATCGCGAGCGTCATGACCATCTACGCGGCCGACGATTTCACTATGTTCAGCTCAATGTCCGTGTTCGGTTGTGGCATTGGCGGGATGATGTTCTTGCAGAACTTTATCTGGGCAGACTATTTCGGGCGCGAGCATGTGGGCGCGATTCGCGGATTTGCAATGCCGGTCAACCTGATAGTGGGGGGCATCGGCGCTCCGCTCGCCGGCTATGTGCATGAATGGACGGATACTTACGATATTATGTGGTGGGTTGGTGTGGGGCTGATGAGTTCCTCCGCGCTGCTATTGCTCGCTACGCCCGCACCGAAGAAGCGGATTGTGGAGAGCCTTGAGTGGAGAGCCTTGAAATGAGTGAACTTGAAATGAGTGACACGGTAGATTAGAAACCTCTGTGGCAACGCGGGTCTAACCGTAACCTCATCCGCCGGCTGGAAACGCCAGTATCGTCAGGTCACTGAAGTCGGCATCTTCATCCGCTAACGATGCGAGTGTATATTCGGCGATGATTTCGCCATCGAGGGACAGGCGTTGCAGCGCCCAGAGCGGAGTGTCGGCCGCGATGCCCTTTTCAAGGAGAAGAGATGCTATGTTGGCGGGCATGAGGTCGAAGGGGCGAGGCAGGACGATGAGGTTGCGGGTGCGGCGCTTCAGGTTTTCGGCGAGTTCTCGCAAGCCTTCTTCGTGTCCGTCTCTGGCGTGCAGGGTGATGAACATCGAGGTTTCCATCGTCAGTCCGAGGCGAGCGCAGGCGACCTGAACGGAGCTGATGCCGGGGATGAGTTCAACTTCGGCGCGGCGGCGAACGCGGTCAAGCAGTTCTCTGGACGAGAAGTTCAGGTCGCCCCACGCGCAGACGACGCAGTTCTTGCCTGCCTGTGCGTGCGCGGCTAGACGCTCAAGCACGTCTTCCTGATCGCGGTAGCGCATAGGCATGGCTTCGCCGGTTATCCAGCGCCGGACAGGTCCAAGGACCGTATCGAAGCCGGCTACATAATCGGCACGGCGGATCACATCCTTCGCCTTTAGAGTGAGTAGGTCTGGGTCGCCCGGTCCAACACCTACGATGGTTATCGTCGCCACAGAGAAGCCTCCTTAGACGCATTGTTCGGCGCTTCGAGACGAGTAATGCCTCCGCTGACGATGCGCCGATTGTATATTTTTCGGATTCCGAACAGGCTATTCCAAGCGCGTGAGACGGCGTTTTCGGCGAGTGAATCGTCGTCTTCAAAGAGCATGCCTAGGACCGTTCCACTGTGGGCGGCGTTGACTCCGACCGCGCCGACTTCTTCAGCAAGCCGTAGTACGGCGTCGAGCTGCGGTTTATACAGCAATTGCTGATTCGCGACCGCGCTGAGTGTTGCGCCTTCGCCGATAGCTGCGGGATTGTTGGCGCGAATGCCAGTTTCTATGAGCGACAAAGCTTCGCCGAACTCCGCCTCAAGGCGATTGAGCGCACGATCTCTGTTGACTCCATTGAACGCGAGGGTATCAACGCTGCCGCCGAAGTCAAGAATGACTACGCGCATAGTCGGCGGAGCGCCGAGTTTCCGCATCATGCTGCCGCTCTTGTGGTCCATAAGTGCGATGCCCGGCAACATCACGCTATCGCTAGGCTCTATCCGCAGCGCGATGCTTGCAATTTCATCGGGGGAGATCTCGGCATCCGGGCGGACCGCAGAGGCGGTGGCAGCGATAGAGGCGGAGATGTCCGCCGTGCTGCTCGCCATGCCTTTACTTCGCGGAATAGGGCCAGACAAGCGGAGATGGACGTCCATATCGCTCCGTTCTGAGCGAACCAGCACCAGTTCGACTGCGCGCCGGGACTTCGGAGCGTCGGGCGGAGCCGTCACGCGACCGCTGCCGGGCGATATTTCGACCGTTGCGGTGGAGTACATGTCGATGGGGCAGCTGACCAGGAAGTAGTTGCCATCAAGCATGCCCTGCGCGAGTTCGCCGCAGCTACCGGGCGCTCGCGCGATTGCCGCACCAATTGCCGTACCCATGATGCTCGCCGCCCGTGTCATTCGTCACTCCGGTTCATGTCGTTGATGTGCTGCGCGCCAAGCGCCTTCAAATCGAGCGCAAGTCCAGACGCCATAAGATACACTTTGTCGGCGTGGGATGCCACAAGCGAGTTCACGCGCCCCAGCGTGTCTCGGTAAGCGCGGCCCAGAGAGGACGACGGGACAATCCCCAGCCCAACTTCGTTTGTGACGACAATCCACCTTGCATTGGAGGATTTGCGGACAAGGAGGAGTTTTCGCGCGGCATCCACGATTCGCCCTTCGGCGTCGGCGTTGCCTCCGTGGAGGAGCAGAAGGTTGCTGACCCAGATCGTGAGGCAATCCACGATAATGGTATCATAAGCCGAGTTTGTGCCAGCGGCTTTTCGGCAAATAGTCTCAGGCAGTCTTCGCGGTTCTTCCAGGGTGTCCCACTCAGGGGGACGACTGCTGCGGTGGGCGGCGATTCGGCGTGCCATGTCATCGTCGAGCGCCTCGGCGGTTGCAACGAACAGGACACGCTTGTCTTGCATCGCCAGCCGTTCGGCGAGTCTGCTTTTGCCCGAGCGCGCGCCGCCGGTTATGAGGATGAGTTCTGTCACCATGCTGTGTGCCTATACTCTAATACCGGCCATTTCGTGGATAGCGTCTATATCAACGCTTTGCCGTACCAGCTGCGCTAGTTTGTCGTACTCTGCGTCTAAGTCAGGGATTGCGCCTTCCGGCAGCGAAATGCCCTTGCGCCGGGCGAGGTTCGTCAGCAGGGCGTGGCGCAGGCTGTGATTGTGGAACAGTCCGTGCATGTATGTGCCTAGCGTCAAGCCATCAGCGTCAATCGCTCCGTCGGGAGAGTCGATGGTGCTGCCGGAACGCTCGGTGATGAGGAAGGGGGCGCGGCTCTCGCCATAAGTCTGCCCCATGTGTATTTCGTAGCCTGTGATGACTTCGCTTTCGCAGCCCGCAAGCAATCCCTTTGAAGATGCTACTTTGCCGCGCACCTGATGCGTGGTTTTGGTTGCCGCAAAGGTCGTGGCGAGGGGAAGCAAGCCCAAGCCTCGCGTTTCGGGCGCGGTGGATTCTATGCAGTTGGGGTCTAGTATGCGCTCGCCGAGCATCTGATAGCCGCCACAGATGCCGATGAGGGGTGTTCCCAAATGCCGCAGGCGCTTTACTTCTGCGGCGATACCGCTTTCGCGCATCCATTGGAGATCGGCGACTGTCGTCTTGGAGCCGGGCAGCACGATAAGGTCCGGCTCGCCAATCTGTTCTTTCGCGCTGATGTACCGCAAAAGTACGCGTGGCTCGCGCAGCAGCGGGTCGAAGTCGTCGAAGTTGGCGATGCGCGGGAGGCGAACCACCGCGATGTCAAGGGATTCATCCTCACCAAAGTGTGTATGTGAGTTGTAGAAATTCAGACCGAGCGAGTCTTCTTCGGGGATGTGGATGTCGTCGAACCAAGGGATGACGCCTGCGACGCCGACTCCGGTGCGCTGCCGCAGTACCTCAAAGCCGGAATCGAGCAAGGACGGGTCGCCGCGGAACTTGTTGATGACGAAAGACTTTACCAAAACCCGCTCTTCAGGTTCGAGAAGCGCCATTGTGCCGACCAGAGAGGCGAATACGCCGCCGCGATCGATGTCGCCAACGATGATGACAGGCGCGTTGGCGTAGCGCGCAACCCGCATGTTGACTATCTCGTGCTCTTTGAGGTTTATCTCTGCGGGGCTGCCCGCTCCCTCGATTACTACGATGTCGTACTGCGCTCGCAGTGTGTCGAGCGCCCGGGTAACGAGCGGCCATAGGCGTAGCTTCATGTCGTAGTATTCGCGGGCGGATGCTACGCGCGTTGGCTTGCCCATCACTACAACCTGAGACTTGCGATTGCCTTCGGGCTTGAGCAGGATGGGGTTCATCTCCACTGTGGGCGCGACCCTCGCCGCCTCGGCCTGAACCGCCTGCGCCCGGCCGAATTCGCCGCCGTCCGGCGTGACAAACGAGTTGAGGGACATATTCTGCGCCTTGAACGGTGCGACCCGCAGTCCGTCCTGCGCGAAGATGCGGCACAGTGCCGTCGCCATCAGGGACTTGCCGGCGTGCGATGTTGTGCCTTGCACCATCAGGACTTTGCCCTTGCCATTATTGCTCATGCTGTTAGCGTCCTGCGGTGAAGATATTCTTAATCACATCTTCGAGGTGGTTGGTGTCGTTTAGCAGTTCCAGAGCGGCGCCCCTTGTGCTCCCGGGTCCTTCATCAAATGTGTTGATTACGGTGATGCTGCAATTCGACAACCTCAAGCGCCACATGTACTCGGCGGGCATGCCCATCAGTGAGGCGATAAGTCCTCTGAGTGAACCGCCGTGTCCTACGACCAGGATGTTACCTTCGCTTTCGGCGTGCTTGCTGAGGAGGTCGGCAGCGGCGGATTTCATGCGGGTGTAGAGTTGATTGTCGCTCTCGCCCCCGGGGGGCGCAAAGTCCACGTCCTCATCGAACAGACGGCGGAACATATAGGGGTGGTTGCGCTCTACCTGCTCGAATGTCAGCCCTTCCCAATCGCCAAATGCTTTCTCGCGCAGGGACTTCATCGTGGTGAAGGGCAAATTTCGACCCCTGACAATTGCCTCGGCAGTATGCGCCACGCGCTGCAAGTCGCTTGAGTACGCAGCTTCAAAATCCAAAGGCGCGAGTCGTGTCGCTGTCAGTTCGGCCTGCGCCTTGCCTCTTGCGTTCAGCGGCGTGTCCGATTGACCTTGAGCACGCCCTTCGTCATTCCACGCCGTTTGTCCATGTCTGACAAGAAACCACCTGCAATTCATTTAACTTTTCTCCATTACATCGCGCAATGCGGCGACCAGCCGATTGCAGTCTTTTTTCGTTCTGATGCCTATTCTGATGTAGTCGGGCAGCCCGAATGAGGCGCAATCCCTTACGATGATGTGGTGGCGCTTCAGCAGCATATGCCGCAAGACCTTTGCGCTGCCTACATGAACCAGCAGAAAATTTGCGGCGGACGGTATGAAGTGGAGCCCCAACGCTGCCAGCTCGTCGATAAGGTAGCGCTTAGCGTCCTGCACTGCGCGGCGTCCATCCTCGACATGCGCTGTGTCGGCGAGTGCGGCTATGCCTGCTGTCTGAGCGAGTGCGTTTACGCTCCAACTGTGCTGTTGCGCCCTGATGCGTTCCACGACATCAGGCGACGCAAGCATATAGCCAAGTCTGAGCGCAGTCAACGCGTAGTCTTTCGTCATAGAGCGCAAGAGCGCGACATTGCCCAAGTCCAGTAGAGGGAATGAGTTCCAACGGGTATCCACAAAGGGGAGATATGCCTCATCGAGCAGGAGGAGTGAATCGTCAGGCAGCGCACTTGCTATCTCGCGCACGTCTTCCTCGCTCATGTAGCGTCCGGTAGGGTTGTTCGGGTTGCAGAGGAATACAAGGGTGGGCGATTGTTCGACGATTGTACTCACAGCCTTTTTGATTCTCCACGAAAACTGATCTCCCTCGTTCGCGGCGATGCCGATTACCCTGGCGTTCTGCATCGCGCATGCCGCCTCGAATTCGCCGAAGGTTGGAGTGAAAATTGCAGCCGTTGCGCCGGAATGGAGGTAAGCGCGCGCGGTGAGGTGTATCAACTCGGTGGAGCCGTTCCCGACCAAGATATACTCGCCGGAGACATTTTCTGTGGAGACATCTAGGCGGTCCGCCAGGGCTTCACGGAGTGCAGTGCATTCGGTATCCGGGTATGCGGCGAGGTCAACGCCGTTCATTGCCAGCGCCGCAGCGGGTGGCGCGCCCAGAGGGTTGATGCTCGCGCTGAAGTCGAGCACATCTTCGGGGCGCAGGCCGAGTGAGCGCAGTTCGGCGATGTTTGTGCCGCCGTGCAGAGGTCGGGACATTAAGTGTCTAGGGCGTATTGACATTCTGAATTCCAAAGCGGTTTTTGTTGATATAGGGCTGAAAATCGTAGAATACAGTGTATATTTGCAGCGCTAACTCCTTTGGATTTCCGCCCGCGCGGGAATGGAACGCGGGAATGGAATAAGGGCAGCTGCCACCACGCTTGGCAGAAAGGCGCATGCGAAGCCCATTACGACCGCGGTTGCCAATCCAAAGATGATTTCCAATGTTACTCTCCTCAACGCCAATTATAAGCTTCGACGGAGGGAGCCTTCAAACCTATGAAAGCCCGAACGAGATGGTCACGCCCATAGAGATTACAATGCCGAGGGCGGAAACTATGTACGCCAGCCGAACCGCCTTGCCGATGTGTGACGCTTTTGGTTCTCTATAGTTCTCTCCGATGATGTAATGTCCCGGCTTTTCTAGCGAGACGCTTAACAGCCCAGCCATGGCGGCGATAGTCCATCCGGCGTTTGGGCTTGACGTGCGGCGATGCTGACGAAGAGCAGTTCGCCATCCCTCCCGAGTGCTGAATCCGGAGAGCGCTCCAGCCATTAACAGCAGCCCGGCTGATATGCGTGCCGGTATGAGATTGAGCAGGTCGTCCAGCCGCGCTGACGCCTTGCCAAGATACTCGTACTTGCCACGATAGCCTATCATGCTGTCCAGGGTGTTCACGGCGCGGTAGGCGAATGCGCCGGGCAGCCCTAGCAGGGCGAACGCAAGCCACGGTGCGATGAAGCTGTCCGTGGTGTTTTCGGCGACGGATTCGATGGCGGCGGCGGCAACGAGTGGCTTTGACAGGTCCGCAGCATCGCGGCTGACCAGACCCTGCAGGCTGCGTCTCGCGAGATGAATGTCGGCGTCTTCGATGCTGCGCTGCGTCTCGCGTGCCGCGTTCGCCAGTCCACGCACGGTGAAGGTCGTTTTCATCAGGACAGCCGTGCCTATCAGAAACAGTATATCCCCAAGGGCGAACAGGGCGATTACAGCCAGCCAAGCGGCTGCGGCGAAGAGCGCGGGCACTGCAACCGCGATAACCACGCCGAGTAGAAATGCCACAGTATTGCCCATTCCCACGGCAAAGCGCTCAAGGACGGAAATAATCTTGCCCATCAATACTACGGGATGCACGGCGTTCGGCGGCTCAGGCAGGAGGATGTCCAACGTCAGCGCAATTAGGAGAACGGCGAGGTTGATATACCAGTCGGGATGCCATGGGAGCCACCAAGTCATTGCGTACCAGACCGGAATAGCTCAAACAGCGGCGATTGTATGGCAAAGGATGAACTGTCGATAAGTCTCAAAGCCAAGAGTAACACAACAACTTCCGTTATCTCGTTGACACCGCCAAAGATGTCCCCGGTTACGCCACCGAGCAGCCGTGTTGCCCACGCACCGACCGTCCACGCAACAACGCATGCCGCGGCAAGCAGAATGATACCGACCACGCCTGCGAGTGCAACGCTCACTGCGAGTGTAAATACAAATCCGAATATCAAGTGCCGGCTGAACCGCCCCCTGTCGCCACTGAAAAATGCCGTGCCGAGTCCGTTGCTTCTCGCATAAGGGTACAGCTCCATTGTCAACAGCATCGCCCATCGCGAAAGGCACGGGAACAGAAGAAGAATCGTTACCCTGATAGGACCCGTCGGAGGCAACCATGCCACGGGCAGATCGGCTACCGCAACCATCTTCAGCAGAAGCAGGAACACAACCCCTATTACGGCAAATGCGCCAACGTGTGGATCGCGCAGTATTTCGAGGCGGCGTTCCCGGTCGAATCCTCCTAATAGAGCGTCGCAAGAATCCATGAAGCCGTCGAGGTGCAGCGCGCGGGTAAGGACAATAACGATCAGCACTATCAGCGCAGCCCACAGTAGAGTTGACGGGGTGTAGTGCGAGAAGGTGACGGCTGAAAGTAACGTGAATCCATGCCATCCCGCTTCCGGTAGTCCAAGGAAGAGTAGGAGCAAGAATTCAATGCTGACGAGAATTACGCCAATCATCAATCCTACAAGAGGGAACCAGCCTCGCGCCGATGCCATGGAGCCGTTTGTGCGGGAGGGCGCGAGCGGCAGAATTGTGAGGAAGCCGATGGCAGAGCGCAGTCCGTTCATTAGCCGCCTATTGTTGCTTCGACCTCATTGTCGTCGCGGTCGGAGACGCCTGCTTCGCCGAAGGTCGCCATCTCGCTGAGGCACGACGCGGCTGCCTCGACGACGGGCATTGCGAGCACCGCGCCACTGCCTTCGCCCAACCGCATGTCAAGTTCCAGCAACGGCAGAAGGTTCAGGTGGGACAGCACGATGCCGTGCCCTTTTTCAGCTGAGCGGTGGGAGGCTATCAAGTAATCGCGAACCGTAGGACAGAGCGCGTGGGCGATGAGCATTGCAGCGCCGGAAATAAAGCCGTCCACAATGAGGGCGCGCCTCATACTTGCCGCGCCAAGAGCCACACCCGCAAGAACGCCAATCTCAAAGCCGCCAAGCTTGGACAGCACATCGAGTCCGTCTGACGGATCAGGGGAGTTGACCTCCAATGCGCGCTGTACGATCGTAGCCTTGCGGGCTAGTTCTTCGGCGTTGCGCCCTGTGCCTGCGCCTGTCGTTTCCTGTGGGGATGCGCCCGTGAACGCCGCAGTAATAGCGCTGGAGGCGGTTGTGTTGCCAATACCCATTTCACCGGCGGCAATCAGGTCTGCGCCGGACTGGGCTGTCTCCACAGCGATTTCAATGCCTGCTAGCAAGCACTGCTCTGCTTCACCGCGCGACATCGCGGCGCCCTTGCTGATGTCTGCGGTGCCTTTGCCGATGCGGACCGAGTGGAGTTCCGGATGTTCCGGCAGGTCGGCAGCGACACCGGCGTCAACGATAATCTGCCGCACGCCTAATCGTCGAGACATCACACTGACCGCCGCGCCGCCCGATAGGAAGTTCAGGACCATCTGCACGGTGACCTCCTGTGGATAGCCTGTTACCCCCTGCGCGACCACGCCGTGATCGGCGGCAGCGACTATGACCGCCTTGCCTCTGATAGCAGGACGCTCATCGCCGAAGATGCCCGCCAGCTGCACGGACACGTCTTCAAGCCTGCCGAGACTTCCGGGCGGCTTGGTGAGATTGCGCTGTCGGCTTAACGCGCGTCGCATCGCGCCGGAGTCTGCGGGCTGAATAGCGGCTATTATGTCCGCGAGTGTCCGGTTCATTCTATGCTTTCCCCTGCCCGTTTCTATCAAGGCTGTCAGTCGATGTCTGTCGCGACGTAATCGATCTCCAGCTTGGAGCCTTGATTGCTCGCCGGGGTGAAGACTACCCGGCTCTCATAAGCGCCCTGCTTCCGCCACAGCTTCCACATTGCGTCGCAAGCCATTCGCATGTACATCTTGCGCGAAGTGACGACCGTCGAGTGCAGTTCCTTGGCGGTAATGCGCCTGCTATCCGCTCCGCTGTCACGCGCTTCTTCGAGCATCCACGCCAGAGCGTTATCGAAGTCCTCGTCATAGTATTCGTACTGTTCTACCATTGCTCATCCTGCGCTTACTACTAACGGCTGGTACCTTATGAACTACTGTCTAGAACTCCAAGCCCGGCTGCGCCTTGATGCCCTGCTCTCTGTATGGATGTTTTATCTCGCGCATTTCGGTAACGAGGTCGGCGAACTCTATCAGCTCGTCAGGGGCGTACCTGCCGGTGATTATCACGTGCAGCATGTGTGGCTTTTGTTTCAGGGTTTCGATGACATCTTCAACAGGAATCCAGCCATAATGCAGCGGATAGGTAAACTCGTCAAGGATGATGACATCGTGCTCACCGGCGAGGATTGCTTTTTTGCAGTTCTCCCACTGCGCCCTGCCAAGGTCTTGAGTGGTCTCCATGTTCTTTGTGCGCCAGGTGAAGCCGTCGCCCATAGCGGTCATGGGGATGCCGAGTTTCTCGGCGGCGCGGCTCTCACCGAAGCGCGAGCCGGTGTGCTTTAGGAATTGGAACATCTCGACGCGCATGTTGCGGCCCCAGGCGCGGAACAGCACACCAAGCGCAGCGGTCGTCTTGCCCTTGCCGTTGCCGGTGTTGATGACAACGAGGCCCTTCTTGATACGGGGGCCCTTGACTGGCTGGTGTTCCCTAGTCTCTTCGGATTCTTTCGCCGCGGCGGAGTCAGTTGTCATCGTCGCCTCCGGAGTCAAATTCGTGCGGAAAGTCGGTCTCTATCGAGCAGGTACGCGAAACCTGTCGCCATCAAGCCCCATGTTAGTAGGTGGCCCACGAGTGTGACATTGTTGAATTCAAGGAACAGATCGGCGGGGACCGGAACCGGGTCCGGGTTGCTGGGCACGAGCCAGAAAATGAGCAGTAAGAAGGCACCGTACACGAGAGCTGCGAGTGTGTACAGACTATGGCGCACTGTCTGAGATTGCACACTGCCATTAATCTCGTTCAAAGCCAGTATCACGCCGCCGACGCCAAGAGCGGACATTATGTAGAAGAGTAGCTGGAAGCCCTGTCGAAATACCAGAGAACTTTCGCTCCCTACGCCCGGAGGCATGAAAGGAAACTTCACGGATACTAAGAACGAAAGCGCCCAAAATCCTAGGAGTCCGGACACAAGCGCCATCAGAACGGAGCTCGATTCTGGGAGCACCCATCTGAGCAGCCCGTAAGTGCCGGCGAATACCAATCCGAACACTGCGCCGAGGATGCCCATGCCGATAGCCATGCCTACACGCTGCACACCGAGGGACACGAGGGGAGGTTCTGCGCTCTCCTGCGCTCCCGCGGGCAATGCGGCGGCGGCACGTTCTTCTTCAAGCAGTATTGCGCGTTCGATTAAGGGTACGGTGAATATGTTGTGGTACACACCCACAATCAGGCCTGCCACAATTCCTATCAAAACGGCGCGAGTTATCGTTCGCTGCATAGCAAGCCTCCAGGTAGTGGCTGCAATTAGCCGTCAGCCGTCAGCGATTGCAGCTCGGTTGGGCTGATGCATAACTGCCGACGGTTAATCGCTAGCTTAGTGGCACATCAAGGCGACGTGCCGAGCATGGTGGAAGAACTCGTGGACATAGTTCATCACAACGCCCTTGTCGCCGATGAACGCCGCGGCATGAACGCTGCCGTCAACATAGCCCATCGCATACAGCAGCAGCGCTGCGCCGCCAATCCAAGGAACCAACCCCATCGCTTTGCGCGACAGGATTCCGCTTTCTTTTGCCAGTGTGGTCATTTCCAAACCGTCCTTTCTCCAATAGAAGATTTACTCTTCACTTCATCGCGGATTTTATCATGTAATTGTCTCATTATCACTCACAATCGGCTCATCAGGCGCAGAGTTTTTGATACCGGTCAAGGGCATTAGCTCAGTATCTCGTCCTGCGCCCGTCTGACTGCCGCCCTTATCGCGTCTGCGCGCAGTTCGTTGAGCGGGATGTACTCGCCTCCGAGCGCATCGGCTACTCGCTCTACCAGTCCAAATCTATTAGAGAGAGGCGCAGGATCGAGCACGATGGAATGCACCTTGTCTTGCCGTATCGCCTCGCATATTCGCAGCGCATCCTCGTAAGGGTCATTGCCGCCTGACATGCCTACATTAGCGCGACAGTCCGACACTATGGTCAGTAGCGGGGGTGTGTCGGGGCTGCGCCGCTGCTGCTGTTGGATGAGTTTATGCGCGTCCGCGAGCGCCTGAGCGAGAGGCGTCCTGCCGCCTGTGGGCATGTCGTCAAGCCGCTGCCGTGCCAGCTTCGGGCTGCCGGTCGGGGGCAGTGCGACTTCAGACTTTGCGCCGCGGAACGCTATCATTGCCACTCGGTCACGCCTCTGGTATGCGTCCATCAGCAGCGAAATAACCGCGCCTTTTGCGGCGACCATGCGTTGGCGCGCGCCCATCGAACCGCTGGAATCGAGCAGAAAGACAACCAGATTGCCTACGCGGGATTCGCGCACTTTTTGGCGTAGGTCCCAAGGTTCGACATTCAGCGCGAGGTTGCCGTCCGTATAGGCGGCGCGGCGCACCTGAAACGGCGATGCTGCGCGAACCGTCGCATCCACAGCCAAGTCCGTAACCTTGCCATCCGGCAGCATTGCGCCAACATAACGACCTCGATGGTCACGGACGCGGCTGACCGTGCGCCGACCGTGGCTCGCACGCGCTCGCCTATCCAGAGCATCAAGGTTCAGCGGCTTCACCTGAAAGGACTCGCCGATGCCGAAGACATCCTCGTCCGCGCCGTCCTCCGGTTGTTGATTATCGTGCGGCGCTTCCGGCGGCGTGACATCGCCCATATCTGGTTTCGATGTGTCTTGATGCGGGGGAAGCAGGTCGTGAGCCATATCTTGCAGCTTGTCCCTGTTCATTTCAGGGTCGTCGAACGGCTGGCGACGCATGCGGTGAAGGAGTGCCATTTCTGCGACCGTAAGCACGTCGTCGGGCGTAACGGAGGATCTGCCGCGATACGCGGCTAGGGTCTGTGCAGCCTTGTATATCACGATGTCGGCTCGCAGCCCATCGACCTCGTGCTCGGCGCACAGCCTCGCGATGAATGTCAGGATGGCGTCGTCAACGGTTACGGAGGGCAAGAGCGCCTTGGCGTCCGCGATGCGCTTGCGCTCAGTGGCTTCCGTGTCAGACCAGCCCTCTTGGAAGGCGCCCGGAGCGCTCTCGTATGCGATGCGGCGTCGTATCACATCGGCGCGCCGCTCGGCATCGCGGATATGGTCGATCTCCACTGCCAGCCCAAAGCGGTCGATGAACTGCGGACGCAGGTCGCCTTCCTCCGGGTTCATAGTGCCGATGAGGAGAAACTGCGCCGGATGGGAGAAGGAAATACCCTCGCGTTCCACGAAGTTGCGCCCCATCGCTGCGGAGTCGAGCAGCACGTCCACCACATGGTCGTTGAGCAAGTTGACTTCGTCAATGTACAAGATGCCCCGATGAGCAGCCGCCAGCAGTCCCGGTTCGAAGCGACGGCTGCCCTCGCGTATCGCGGCTTCGATGTCGAGGGTGCCGACCACCGCCTCTTCAGTCGCGCTTACAGGTAGTTCCACAAGCCGCACCTGCCGCCCTACCGCGCGCCTCTGCTCACCCGCGCAGAAGTCGCAACCGGCGAAGGGCGCGGTAGGCTCGCAGCTGTATGGACAGCCTGTGACTACCTCGATCTGCGGCAGCAGCGCCGCAAGCGACCGAGCCGCCGTAGATTTCGCCGTACCCTTCTCGCCGCGGATCAGCACGCCGCCAATCGCCGGATTGATGGCGTTCAGAATGAGGGCGAGCTTCATGCGCTCCTGCCCGACGATTGCGGAGAAGGGGAAGATAGTGTCCTGATTGCTCGATATGGGTTGGTTCATCAACGTCCCTTATTTGGCTCCGGCAGTCTATTGGATTGGGCTGGTATTCTTCAGGAACCTCCGAACATGAGGCAGCACGAGGTCGCTGCGTTCCATTGCCAGGGTGTGGTCTAAGTCGGGCAGGGAAACCCATGTAACATTGGGCAGGTGCTTCACGCACTCCTCGGCGCCAACATGCAGACCGTCGGCATCGCCCGCATAGACCAAGCAAGGCATGGTCATAGTGGGCAGGACGTGAGAAAGGTCAGGGCGGTTCTTGAGTCCAAGAGATGCTCCTACGATGGCTTGAGGGTCGTTTGCGAGCAGCTGCGCCTTGCGCTCGGCTGATATATCCTCGCCACCGCTCTCCATGTCTGCGACATATCCTTCCATTCCGCCGGTTCTGATGCGCTCTATCCTGTCGTCCAGCCCCACGGCATCCAGTGGATAGGGGTGCATCCCTCCGATGATTAGGGAGTGAACCCGGTCGGCAAAGGACTCGGCGATGCCGAAGCCGATGCTGCCGCCCATGGAGTAGCCCATGTAATGCGCGGCGTCGATGCTTTCGGCGTCCAGAACTGCGATGACGTCGGAAGCCATTAGCTTCTGGTCATAGGCTTCGGCGTCGTGAGGCTTGTCGCTGTCGCCATGACCGCGAGCGTCGATTAACAGCAGCTTGTAATCGTCCTTCAGCGCATCGACGAAGCCGAACTCATACCAGCGTTGGACGCTGCTGGTTAGCCCGTGCTGGAGTATCAGGGGCGTTCCCCCACCTTCGATGTGGTAGTGTATGCGTACACCGTTACTGTCAGTATAAGGCATGAGTATTCACCTGTTGCCTGTATCGCGTCAAAGTCTAGTTTCCTGCCGCTCTTCAAGAAGCGCTTCGGTTCGCAGATAGACGCGGCGCAGTTCGTTCAGAGTCTCTTCGGGGGCATCCTCCCACATGCCGCGGTCGGCGGCTTCCATGAGGCGCTCGGCTATGGAGCGCAATGCCCAGGGGTTACTCTGTTCAAAGAACTGCTGCATATCGGCGTCCAGGGCGTATCGCTCGGTTACTTCCTGATACATCCAGTCGTCGATTATCTGTGCGGTAGCGTCGTAGCCGAAGATGTAATCGACGGTGGCGGCAAGCTCGAATGCGCCCTTGTAGCCGTGCCGCTTCATTCCATCCATCCACTTGGGGTTGACCACGCGCGAGCGGAACACGCGGCGCGCCTCTTCCTTCAGGTCGCGGGTCCGCAGCAGGGACGGGTCCGACGAGTCACCGAAAAACTGACGCGGGTTGTCGCCTGCCAGAGCGCGTACCGTGGCTATCATGCCGCCGTGGAACTGCATATAGTCGTCGGAGTCGAAGATGTCGTGTTCGCGGTTGTCCTGGTTCTTGGTGGCGACGTCAATCCCGGCGAAGCGCCGCCTGAACTCACGCACCGCGCTGACGCCGTGCTGCCGCCTGCCATAGGCGTAAGAACCCCAAGCCGTATAGACTGCCGCCAGGTCTTCGTCGGACTGCCAGCTCCCATCATCCATCGCCTGCAAGATGCCCGCGCCGTAGCTGCCGGGCTTGCTGCCGAAGATTCTGAATAGCGACTCGGCTTCAGCGTCTTTCGTACTCACTCCGCCGGTGCGCTTCTCTGCAACCTCGGCGGCGTAGTGCTTCATCACGAAGTTGTGCTCTGTCGGTTCGTCGAGAGTCGCGACCTTGTGAAAGGCATCGTCCATCATTACTATGAGATTTTGGAAAGCGTCCCGAAAGAAGCCGCTGATGCGAACGGTGACGTCTATGCGCGGTCGTCCCAGTTCTTCCAGTGGTATCACTTCCAGCCCGCTCACGCGGCGGCTCTCTTCCTGCCATGTCGGGCGCACGCCGATCAGCGCCAGAATCTGCGCTATATCGTCTCCATGCGTTCTCATAGCCGAAGTGCCCCAGACGCTTATGCCCACCGACTCCGGGTACTCGCCTTCGTCCGACAGGTAGCGTTCGACAAGCGAGTCCGCGAGCTCCTTGCCAATCTGCCATGAAGTCTCCGACGGAATGCTGCGCGGGTCCATTGAGTAGAAATTGCGGCCCGTTGGGAGCACGCCTGCCATGCCGCGAGTGGGCGCGCCCGCAGGTCCAGGAGCGATGAAGCGTCCATCAAAGCCCCTCAACAGCGCGTCAATCTCATCTGTCGTCTTTTCCAACGCCGGATATATGCTGTCGCACACATAACGCAGCACGCTCGGCACATCGCCGGTGTCAACGAGCATATCGGTGATTACGCGCTCCACGCTTGCGCTGTCGAAGCCCGTCTTGTACAGACGCTCATACAGCCTGCGCGCCAGAGCTTCCAGCCGTTCCACAACATCGCCCGCGCTGCGTATCGGATCGCTTCCGTTCGCGCTCACAAGCGCATTGGGCAGCATGTCGGCGTCCACTGCCGCTGACCTGTCCTTCACTAGGGTGGCGTAGTCGATGCCCAGAGCGTCACCTATCGCATGGCGCAGTCCGGGAATGTCGCCGTTGTTCAGGCGCGTGAGTGCGAGCAGCAAACCGATGAGCATCTCCGATTCCGGCGCTTCCCCAAGTGTATGTAGCCCATCGCGTATCTGCGCGTCTTTAAGCTCGCAGATATATCCGTCGATGTGCAGAATGAAGTCGTCGAAATCGTCGGGTATCTCATGGACGTTCAGGTCTTCGTTCAGGCGAGCCTTCTGCACGACCTCCCATATCTGCTGACGAAGCATCGGCAGCTTCTGAGGGTCCATTCCCTGCGCTCGCGCGTACTCGTCCATGAGCTGCTCACAGCGGGTGATATCTCCGTAGCTATCGGCGGTGGTCATCGCGGGCACGAGGTGGTCGATAATGACCGCGTGGCTGCGCCTCTTCGCCTGAGTGCCCTCGCCCGGGTTGTTGATGATGAACGGGTAGAAGTGGGGCATGTCCGGCAGGCAGACCTCCGGAATGCAGGAACGCGACAGTCCAACACCCTTGCCCGGCGTCCATTCCAGCGTGCCATGTTTGCCAAGATGCACAATGGCGTCCGCGCCGAAGCCGTCTCGCAGCCATCGATAGAACGCGATGTAGTGGTGTGTGGGCATAAGCTCGGGGCTGTGGTATATGGCGATGGGGTTTTCGCCGAACCCGCGCGGCGGCTGAATTCCTACGAATACGTTGCCCAGCCGCAAGCCCGCCATAAAGAGGTGTCCGTCGTCGAAGTACACTTCGCCCGGCGGCTCGCCCCAGTCTGCCTTCATGGAATGTCGCACATCGGCCGGAATGCCGTTGAATTGCGCCGCGTACTCGACGGTGGATACGCGCCCCTCAGCGTTGCGCATCTGCTCCGGCGTCAAGAAGTCAGCGTCGTATGTGCAGCGCTCGATGAGCCGCCGCATCAGTTCATCGCCGTCCTCAGGTATGTCCTCGACCGTGTAGCCTGCGTCACGCATCGCATTCAGCAGGTTGATGGCAGAAGCGGGAGTGTCCAGCCCGACAGCGTTGCCGAGCCGCGATGCCTTCGTGGGGTAATTGCTCAGTACAATCGCTATTTTGCGCTCAGACTCAGGCTTGTGTGCCATCCGTGCGTATCTAGCAGCCAGAGACGCCACCGCTTCGGTCTGCTCAATGTTCGGCACATACCGCCGCAACTCACCGCCGGTTGCTGTCCCGTTATGCGAGACGGCTTCCTTAAACGACACCGGAACCGTGATGATGCGACCGTCAAGCTCCGGCAGTGCGACGTTCATGGCGATGTCGAGCGGGCTTAGGCCGATGTCGCGCTCGCCCCACATTGCTTGCGGTTCGGTCGAGACTATTGCTTGCAGGATGGGCACGTCAAGCTGTTCGAGCACTTGTATGTCCCAATTCGCGTCTGCATTATCGCTTGGTTGCAGGCCGGGGTGATGGCTCATAGCAAAGCTCTGCGTGCATACCACGACGTCCACGGATGCCTTGCCCTCATCGTCCATCAGGTACTTGCGGAACACCGCCCCGTCGTCCTCACGCAGGCTGGAGCAGAATACCGGCAGCGCGTTGCAATCCTGCCGCTCCAGGGCGTCCACCATCGCGTCCACGAACTCCAGGTTCCGGCTCACCCAGTGGGCACGGTAAAACAGCAGTGCGGCAGTGGGCTTGTCGGCATCGCAGTACAGATTGCGATACTCATCGAGGGGCACGGCATCGAGCGTCCCAGCGCGGTACACACCGTCCTGTGGCAGCGGAACAGGCGGCTCATAGCCATGCTCGCTGCCCAGCGCCTCGTCGCTCAGGAATTGGAGGAGATTGACGAGGTTTGCGACACCGCCATGATTCAGATACTCGAAGGCGGTCTGCGCCACGACCGGCGGCGTAGTGGAGCGCCGCTCGAATACCGCGTCGCGCACAGGCTCACCGGAGCAGGCGACCAGTGGAACGCCAAGACGGCGACACTCCGACTCCAGAGCGCCGAAATGCTCACCCATTGCCTTATCGCCGCCGAGCAACCGTGCCAGCACAAGGTTCGCATTGGGCAACGCGTCGGCAAGGAATCGGTCGAACGTCCCCTCTTCCTGCATCAGCGCGAAGGGGTTTATTGCCAGCGTTGCCGTCAAGGCGTCCGGCAGTCCGGCTTTTGCGCGCTCAAGCGTGAGAATGTCAGTGTCAGAAGTCGTGAGAAATATAATCATGAATCGGTCAGTCTATCAGGTGAGTCTATCAGTTTGTGATTCGGTCAGTTCGTCAGTTCGGCGCAGCGGTCATTTTTGACCGGCGAGAGGCTGCTTTACGCAAAAACGCTCCGACATAATCAAAGTCGGAGCGTAGCAGGCCAGCATTTGCACTAGGCAAATATAGGCATGGAAGCGCTCCTACCGGCGAGAAGCCGCTTTCCAACACGCAGGTCAGGTATCCTGACTCGCGGCTCATCGCGACTGCGGCGCCTTCCCGATCCTTCGAATCATCGAACCAGTGGCAAATGCCGCAACGCTAACCGCTCACAGTGGCGCGTCCGTGGGGGATTTTCACCCCCTTCCCATCGAGCCTACGCGTCAGATATTCAAGCCATTTTAAGGTGCATCAGGAACTAAGGGAAATCTATCACCACCCCATAGTAGTGTCAATACCGGTTTGAGCGTCGATGCGTTGAGCCAAAGGGGACGCGGGGTCAGCTCAGCTTGAAAGGCGCTTCATTTTCAGACTGATGGATTGACCGAGAGGAAAACTGACCAAACGGTCATTTGACCACTATTTCAGGCTTGGCTATGATGGATGTATGGAGACTCTACGCAACGCACTCGTCATTTTATTAGGTTTAACGTTCGCTGTTATGGCAGTCGGATGTTCGCAGGATTCGGAAGCCGAGACCGCGCCGCAGCTCTCGACATTTACAGGCGAGGCAGTGGAAAATGCCCCGCCGCTTCCAGAATCGGAAGATGCCGCGCCTTTTCTCCCGGAAGGGATACCGAACAATACCTATGTAGCGCAGTCCTTCACCGCAGACGGCGATTCCGGCAGGGTACAGATGTCCCGTGCCGGGTCACTCACGTCTCTACCTTCGATATCCACGCTCGTCCACGAAATTGAGCCTGCCGTCGCATCTATATCGGTCGAATCTATCAGCCGGGGCATGTTCTTCGATTTTGCCGACGAGGGCGCGGGCACCGGCGTGGTCATCCGTCCGGACGGTTACATCGTAACCAACTTCCATGTGATTCAGGGCGCGAACGACATCAAAGTCAACCTTCCCAATGGGAACACCTACGACGCGAGAGTGGTTGGGCGCGACATCATAACCGATCTTGCCGTGCTCAAGATAGATGAGGAGAACCTGACCACTATCAGAATGGGAGATTCGGACGATATTCATGTGGGCGACTGGGTGGTTGCGCTGGGAAACGCGCTGGCGCTGAAGGGGGGACCAACCGTTACGCTAGGCATCGTCAGCGCAAGGGGGCGCACTCTCAGCACGGAGCGCGGCGACCTGTATGATCTCATTCAGACGGACGCCGCCATCAACGACGGCAACAGCGGCGGTCCACTTATCAATCTCAATGGCGAGGTGATAGGCATAAATACCGCGATAATCCGCCGCGCCCAGGGCATTGGGTTTGCGATCAGTTCAACTGCGGCTCAACCTATCATCAACAGCCTCATCGAGCATGGGCGCGTGGTCAGACCGCTCATTGGGCTAACGGGCGCGGATGTTACGCCGGCGCGCGCAAACCAGCTCGGACTGAATGTGGACGAGGGCATCATCGTTACCCGCATGACGCTGGATGGCCCCGCCTACGAGGGCGGCATTCGGGTGGGAGATGTCATAACCAAGCTCAATGATATTCCCACGCCGGACATGGCAGAGTTCCTAACCCTGTTGTGGACATTCGAGATCGGGCAGGAGATACAAGTGGAATACGTCCACGAGAATGAGTCTCAGGTAACGACCGTGACGCTGGCGGAGAGGCCTTCGATCTAAAAGGGCGCTAAGAGCGCAGCGCCATTTAGAATAAGAAGAATATAGGTATGAGAACGGTTGTTTCTGCTTCCTCTGATCTTCGCCCTATCTCTCTCTGCCCTGTCTCTCTCTGCCCTAGCTCTCTCTTAGGGAGGCGGGGACTTCTCCACTGACGATAGCCACCATTCCAAGTGCCAGGCTGCGCCGCCGCACATTCTTCAGACCTGCGCCTTCCAAAACCTCCACAAGTTGTCGTGCACTCAGGAACTCGTCCACGGACTGGGGCAGGTACGAATATGCCTCGCCGTCCCCCGCAAGCAGGGCGCCAAGTATGGGCGCGACCTTCTGGAAGCACCAAGGCAGCACTCTTCTGTGCAGTCCCCCGTCCTCCATTCGCACGATTTCCAACACGACCACACGGCCGCCGGGCTGCACGACTCGCGCCATCTCGCTCAAGGCATGCGGCACGTCTATGAAGTTACGCACTCCGAAGCCAACGGTCGCGCAGATGAAACTGTCGTCCGTGAACGGCAGCGCGTGAGCGTCCCCCACAGTGAAGGTCGTCCGCGCCGACAGTTTTTGCCGCGATGCCTTGCCCCTTGCGAGGGTCAGCATCTGCGGCACGAAATCCAACCCCACGACACCCTCAATGTTCGGCTTGCGCGCGACGTCGAAGGCGAAGTCGCCGGTGCCGCAAGCCACATCAAGCGCTGCGCCGGTCAGCCCGGAGCCGACCGCGGTATATGCCGCAAGCCGCCGCCAGGCGTAGTGCATTCCGCCCGTCATCACAGTGTTCAGCAGGTCGTACCGTTGGGATATGCACCCGAACATGCGGCTGACATAGCGCGCACGCTCTTCGCCTCGCAGCTGCGCCACTATCTGCCGTTCCCTTCGCGCAGCATACGGATTGTCAGAGGTAGTTCGGGCAGGAGATCGCTTGCGACCATTCCTGTGTCGCCGAGTTTATCGCACACTGTCTCACCCGTCATCCCGTGCAGATAGACTCCCAGAACTGCCGAATCCTCCGGCGATACGCCCTGAGACAGCAGGCCGGCAATGCAGCCTGCCAGCACGTCGCCGGTTCCTGCCGTTGCAAGTCCCGGGTTGGCGAACGGCGACAGCATCGCGCGCCCGTCCGGATAGGCGACGACGGTGTGCGCGCCCTTCAGCACTACAATTTTGTTCCAGCGCGCCGCCGATGCGATAGCAATGCCGATGCGGTCGGCCTGCACTTGCCTTGTACTCTTGCATGTGAGCCGCGCCATCTCGCCCGGGTGCGGTGTCAGTATTGCTGTGTCTTTGAAGCGTTCCCACCAGCGCGGAGTTCTCGCCAGCGTGTTCAGCCCATCCGCATCAACGACCATAGGCGGCAGTTTGTTTTCCGAAGATGAACCGCCTGAATACAGGACAGATTCGATAAAGGTCTGCATGTCCGGAGCCTGCCCCATTCCGCAGCCTAAGAGCAGCGTGTTGTAGTCGCGCAACGCCTCCAATACGTCTCCCGCAGCGAACGGCATCACCACACCCGGCGACGACTCAGCAAGCGGCAGGTATGTCGGCTCTACCGCCTTAGATGCCACCGCCATCCGCATAGATGCCGGCAGCGCAATCGTGACAAGGCCGCTTCCAACCCGCGTAGCCGCGCTGCCGGCGAGATACGCCGCGCCGATGTAGCGCAGCGATCCCGCAACCACCATCGTCCTGCCGAAGCTGCCCTTGTGGGCGTCAGAAGGACGCACTGGCAGTTTGTGCCGCATATTGCTTTCGGTCATAAGCGATAGATGCACATCATCGTCCACGCCGTTGGGCAGCCCGATGTCCACCGTTTCCAGCTTGCCTATGCGCGCCGAGGCATCGTAAGCGTAATGTCCGACTTTGGGGTAACCCATCGACAGCGTGACGTCCACGGCAGGGCAGGCATGGTCGGCGTTGCCGCTGTCGGCGTCCATGCCGCTTGGTACGTCAATAGCGACAGTCGTCATGTGGGTACGTGCTGTCTTTGTCTCCGCAAGAAGCAGCAAGATGTCACGCACGGTGCCTTCAAGCGGCCGGATGCGCCCTATGCCAAGCACCGAGTCCACCACCACCTGCGCTGTGCCGAGCAATTCTCGTAACTTTACAAACCCCACGTCGTCGGATGCAGCGATAACGGGAACGCCAAGGTCGTTCACGATGTCAAATTTGGGGTCGGGTGCACGTCTGTCGCGACAGACGTACAAAGT
>JAGGDZ010000213.1 GCA_024648655.1 Chloroflexota bacterium
GAACGGGTACGAGTGCTTCTGGAACAGGTCCGCGATGTTTCGGTCGCCAAACGCGGGAGCGTTCATGTCCCACGCCACCGCGTGACAGCCGCTCCAGTGCCCATAGGACTGCGCTCCGATGTCCAGCGCCATCCGTATGCCGTCGCCTGTGTTGAACTGGGTGCCGCGCACCTTCGCCAATTCCCAGCCCGGACCTAGGTATCGCGTTCGCATCTCAGTGTTAGACTCGAACCCGCCGCATGCCAGCACGACCGCCTTCGTCTCTATCTCGCGAAAGCCGGCCGCGTCTCGCACGGTCAAACCTGTGATGCGTCCGCGGCTGTCCGTGCTGAGGGCATGCGCCTTTGTGCCGTACAGCACTGGCACTCCTTTACGATCCAGTATCTCGAACTCCTGGTCGGTCAACCCTTTGCCTGCGCCGACCGCTTCCACGATGAGGCCTCCCCAGAAACGCAATTTGCCCTCGTGCCTGAACGCCTGTCTGCCATAAGCCAGGATCCAGCGCACGCCCTGTTCCTGCATCCACTTCATCGCCGGATACGATTGCGACACCAGAACCTGCGCCAGCTCCGGGTCGGACAGCCCCTCGGTTACACGCATCAGGTCGTCGTAGAACTGCGCCTGCGCGTATCTGCCCACATCGATGGCCTCGCGCTCTTCCTCGCCAATCTCCGGAATTATCCCCAGAATGTCCTCGATGCCGTCGTATGCGAAGCGGAACAGCCCGCCCGTGAAGAATGAGTTGCCGCCCCGCAGGTACTCCGGCGCACGCTCAAGCACGAGGACGGACGCGCCCTCGTCTGCCGCTGCCATCGCCGCGCACAGGGCGGCATTGCCCGCGCCCGCAATTACTACGTCATATCGTTCATTGGATGCCATTCGTTAACCTCTGAAGTGTCATCAGCATATTCAGATGGTATTGTAACATTATGGACCAAAACCGCCCTGGTTATACGCCGTCATTGAGCAACTATGGGGGAGCAACTATGGGGCGCAGTGCTCTACGACAGCGAGTTAAAGGTGAAGCCAAACGGTTCTTCTCTGAGCGAATCTTGCATATCAGTCCTGCTGACACCGATGCCGCGACCAATCTTCCGCCTTATCCTCATAGTCATTGCAAAGAGCCTAGGCATCTCTCGGCGATTTAGAGATTTGCACTGCTGGAAGAACATGCGTGCTTCGGATATGAATGGAACACATATTCTTTCGCGTGTTAACCCTTATTTTTCAAATGCCATGAGTTCAGGTCCGCGTCCCAGCGCTCGCATTCGTGAAAGTTGACACAATGTTGCAATTCTGGCTACCATGTGTTTTTAATGTGCATGGATCTTGCCGCTGCGGAGGTGATTCGGATGTATTTCAACGTCTCGCAGTTGCTTAAGGAGAGGAGCGGTTCCACTCGCTCATACGATGTGAATGACTTTGCCAGCCTGCGAGAGGGTGCGCCAATGACACCTATCTCCGGGACGGTGAAGATGATGAGGACGGATGCGGGTATCTGGGTAAGCGCGCAGCTGGAGACCTATTTCGACTGCGAGTGCAGCCGATGCGTCCGCGAGATGGAGCAGTTCGTGCGAATGGAGATCGAGGAGGAGTATCTGCCAGAGGTGGATGTGACCACGGGGGCGAGGCTGAACTTTCCGGACGAGTTGGCTGACAACTTCTACATAGACCAGACGCACATGCTGGATATGAGCGAGGCAATCAGGCAGTATTTCGGCCTCAGCATGCCATTCAGCCCCCTCTGCCGCGAAGAATGCAAGGGGTTGTGCTTGACTTGCGGGGCTGACCTGAACGATACTGACTGTTCTTGCGACAATGTTATTAGGGACCCGCGATGGGGAGCGCTGCTGGCGTTCGCATCGCCGCAAGAGCCTAACTACAACTGATCGCACTATCGGCGTCTTTTCCCGTTTAGAGGACTGGACACTGATAAACCGACTGACTGAAAGACTGACGAATTCAAAGGACGAATAATGCCACCACTGCCAAAGAAAAAGCACTCAAAGGGACGCCAGGGAGGGCGCAAGGCGCACTTCGGAATGAAGCCGATGACACTCGCGGAGTGCCCGCAGTGCCGCGCGGTGCGCATGCCACACAGGGCTTGTCCGTCGTGTGGTAACTACAATGGCCGCAGCGTAGCCACAGGTTCCAGTTTCGAATAGCCTTAACCTCGTTGGACGGATGGAAGATGTCCTTTCTTTCATACTGTCCTTTTTGTTGTCTGAAGTCGGCTTCGCTGTCAAAGCGAAGGACGGCTTGAATGCTCAAACACTTCACACAGGAGATGGACAGATGACTCTCAGATTTATGCCGCAGGCGCAGGGCGCGAAGGTTGGCTACCTGTTTCCCGGACAGGGAGCGCAGGCCGTTGGAATGGGCAAGCAGCTCTATGAAGAGTCGCCGGCGGCGCGAGAGGTATTTCACCACGTTGACGATGCGCTAGAGCGATCACTCTCGGACATCATGTTCAGTGGACCAGAAGACACTCTGCGACAAACCGTCAATGCACAGCCCGGCATCATGGCAGTGAGCTTGGCATGCATCAAGACGATGGAAGAACGGCTTGGTGA
>JAGGDZ010000282.1 GCA_024648655.1 Chloroflexota bacterium
GCATCCGGTTCGCAGCCACTCCAACGCGGCGCAGGGCGGCATCAACGCCGCGCTCACCGACAGAGGCGACGACTGGCGCGAGCATGCCTTTGATACTATCAAGGGCAGCGACTACCTCGGCGACCAGGACGCCATATCCGTGATGTGCCGCGAGGCCGGTGATGAAGTCATCTCTATGGAGCACATGGGCGTGATATTCAATAGGGATGACGAGGGGCGCCTTGGCACACGAGCCTTCGGCGGGCAGCGTCAGGCGCGCACATTCTTCGTCTCGGATTTCACCGGTCAGGCGTTGCTGCATGTGCTCTATGAACAGGTGATGAAGGCGGGAGTCCGCATTTACGAAGAATGGTTCCTGCTTTCGATCCTCGTCGAAGACGGCGAGTGCGCGGGTGCGGTCATAATGGAGATTCGCAGCGGCGAAATTCATGTAGTGCGGTCTAAGACGGTCATCATCGCGTCAGGTGGGCTTGGGCGCGTGTTCGAGCCAAGCACCAATGCGCTGATTTGCACGGGCGACGGTATGTCCGCAGCGTACAAGGTGGGGGCGTCTCTTATGGACATGGAGATGGTGCAGTACCATCCCACTACACTGAAGGGCAGCGGCGTACTCATTACCGAAGGAGCGCGCGGCGAGGGCGCGTACCTGCTGAATGCAAACGGCGAGCGCTTCATGGAGCGCTATGCTCCCAATATGATGGAACTTGCGTCCCGTGATGTGGTCTCGCGCGCGGAGCAGACCGAAATCAACGAAGGCAGAGGCATTGACGGCTGCGTGTTGCTGGATGTGCGGCATCTTGGCGAGGCGGTCATAAACGAGCGTCTGAGCCAGATTCGTGAGATAGGGCGCGATTTCGCTAACGTTGACCTGCTGCACGAGCCGATACCCATTCGACCCGGAATGCACTACCAGATGGGCGGCATCAAGACCGACGTGGACGGCCAGACCGAGGTTGGCGGGCTATACGCGGCGGGCGAAGCAGCCTGTGTAAGCGTACACGGCGGCAACAGGCTTGGGGCGAATTCTCTGCTCGACACGCTTGTGTTCGGTAGGCGCTCCGGAGAGCACGCCGCGGAACTGGCAAAATCCAAGACGCACAGTTCGGCCGTGTCGGATGACAGCGCCGAGGACGATCGCGTCAACATCCGGCGTCTGCTCGATAATAACACCGACGGTGAGATGTTCGGCAAGATCCGCCGGGAGATGGGCGATACCATGAACCAGCACCTTGCCGTTTACCGTGAGCACAACGGCATGGAAACTGCGCTCGGAGAGTTGCGCGGCCTCCGCGAACGCTTTAACCGAGTCGCAGTGCCGGACAAGAGCAAGACATTCAACACGAACCTGCTGTTCACGCTCGAATTGGGCTTTATGCTCGACTGCGCCGAAGCGATTGCGCTTTCCGCAATCGAGCGCAAGGAGAGCAGGGGCGCGCACACTCGAACCGACGCACCCGACCGCGATGATGAGAACTGGCTGCGGCACATACTGGTCAAGCACACTGAGGACGGTCCTCAGATAGACTATATCCCCGTGGTCATAACGGACTGGGAGCCGCAAGTTCGCAGTTACTAGATTGTGCGCGTGAGCCGATGGACACATCGAAGTGCGCTGCGCTCGCGCTTTCCAAGAGGATGGCATATATGCAAGTAACCTTCAGCGTCAAGAGATTCAACCCGGAAGAGGGCGGCGAAAGTTCACGCTTCCAGGAGTACACCTTCGAATTAGACAACTCCTCCACTGTGCTCGACGGGTTGATTCGCATTCGTGAAGAGATGGACGGCAGCCTGACGCTCAGGTGCTCCTGTCGAAGCGCTATCTGTGGTTCTTGCGGTATGCGAATCAATGGTCAGGCCGGCCTTGCCTGCAATACTAAGGTCATCGACGTTATGAGCGACGATGAGCCTATCACTGTTGAGCCGATGGGCAATATGCCGGTCGTCAAGGACCTCGTAACCGACATGGCAATTCACTGGGACAAGGTTCGCGCAATCCAGCCATGGATGCAGCACAGCGGCCCGGAGCCGGAAGCGGAGCACATCGCTCCCAACGAAGATATGGTGCATCTGGCAGGCGTAATGAGTTGCATCATGTGTGGTGCGTGCGTGTCGGACTGCACATCGCTTGAAGTGGACAA
>JAGGDZ010000081.1 GCA_024648655.1 Chloroflexota bacterium
CAAGGGTGGTCATCACGGGGATATTCGTCAGTTCGGCGAACTCGATGAGTTCGGGCGTAGCCTCGGCGTAGAGGACACCTTGTCCGACATTAATAACGGGCGCGCTTGCGCCAAGCAGTGCCGCTACAACATCGCGCACATCTTCGGGAGATGCGCCGGACTTGTGCACTTCAACGGGCTTGTAGTTCAGCTCCCCCGGGAACTCTGCGGCTGCGACATCACCGGGGAACTCCAGCAGCACGGGGCCAAGCCTGCCGTGCTTCAGGTGCGTCATCGCGCGACCGACCATCTCGGGAATGCGCTCCGGCATGTTGATGAACGCCGCCCACTTGGTGATGCCCTGATAGTTGGGAACGGACTCGAAGTTGGGGTGGACGCCCTGGCGAGGGGCGGGGTTGCCGCCGGGTATGGCGAGGAAGGGTACGGAGTCGGCGTAGCCCTGCGCCACGCCACCGAATGCGTTCTCGGCGCCGGGGCCGGTCTGCATCGTGAAGACGCCAATCTTGTTGCCGTTGTGGATTCGGCTGAACCCGTCCGCCATGTTGACGCCTGCGCGCTCCTGCCTGCACAGGATGGGACGAATGCCCTCGCGCGAGCATGCGTCGATTAGGGGCTGCGCCGGGAAGCACGACAGCCACTCGACGCCTTCTGCCTTCAGTATCTTTGCCATTGCTTCGTAGCCGTTCAATGTATGTCTCCTTCGGATATGGGTTTCGTTCGTCAATTTGCAAGTATATCAGTTTGGCGTTATTCATCGCTCTGGCGGCTCGCTCTGGCGGCGCAGTCGGTCAAGCTCTGCCTGAAGCTCTTGGTTGCGGGCTTCGGCTTCCTGCGCCCGCGCCTCGGCTTCTTGCGCTCGCGCTTCGGCAGCCTGCCTCACGACGATTTCTTCGCTCAGCGTGTTCAGCCATTCACCCGTGGCGCTGTCGCGCAGCGAGAACGCGTCTAGGGGATCTCTTTCAGCATGGTAGTAGAAGTCCAAGCCCAGCGCCTCGCTGCGCGCCCATATGTCGCCGTTAGGCTCGGTGTGCAGCTCGAAGCGCACATATTCGCCATCCACCAGCCGCTCTCCCACGACCGGCTCTCCGTAGTATTCCCCGGTCTTGTCGAGTCTCCAGTATTCCTGGGCGCCCATCTGCGCGTATATCTCGCGCTTTTCGGCTAGGTCTCTGGCAGCCGTGCTTTCGGACGCCACCTCCAGCACGAACGCGGGCGACGGTCCCCATTCGTCTATGCGGTAGCTGCGCCTAATGCGCTTTATCACTCTGGCATCAGTCGTCAAGCCGAGCACGATACAGCCGTCCGGCGCAACGACCGAGCCTGGAATATCTGAGTCGTAGATGAGATTAGATTGGCTGAACCAGAGCGCGCCGGGGACATTCTCGTAGCGCGTCTTGAGTACGGACATCACTCCGAGTATCGTGTCTTCTTGCTGCATTCCATCCTCTGGTGGTTCAGGGTCGTCGATGAGATCGTACCAGGGCGTTTCCTCGACGGCAGCAGACGACGCGGCGGCCGGTTGGATATGGGCGCCGTCGTGTGTCTTCGTAGTTGTCATTCGGAAGCCTCCGATATGCCATGCTTGGTTAGCAGGGTTTCAGTATATCAGTTTGTGGATTTACAGGCCCTCGCTTCTTGTCATGCCGATGGGCTGCCCCTGTCGATGGCTATCCCCGCCAATAGCCTGTCCCTGCCAATGGGCTTGCCCAAGCAGAAGTTCTGTCCCCGTGGGCTGATAGCCTGATAGCTTGATAGCGGCATTCTGCGCGGTGTGATGGTGCGGCAGGATGCGTAAGTTGGCTGCGTGGTGAGTCGGCGCAGGCTTTGCGGGAGTTAGTCATCGCCGACGACATCAGGCTCAGGCAGGGAGCGCAGGGTCGCAGCCCCGAACTCGCGCGTCGGGGTTGTTATCTCGTCTAATTCAGGTATGTTTTTGGTAGAAGAGATGCCCATGTCCTTGAATCTGCGGGCGGAAGTCAGGACATTTCTTTCCAGTGAACCTACGCCTTTGTTGAAACTTTCGACTGTTCTGTTGAGGGAGTTTCGCGTAGCAACCATGTGCCCTGCGAAAGTCTCGAGTCTGTCGTGAAGTTCCTGACCAAGTTTGCCGATTCGCCTAGCTTCTTCGGCAAGCTGGACCTCGCGCCATCCCATCGCAACCGTCTTCAGGAGCGCCAGCAACGTGTTTGGCGTCGCGATGACGACCTTTTGTTGCATAGCCCAGTCGAGAAGTTCCGGGTCCTTCTCCAACGCAGGCTGGAGAAACACCTCGCCGGGCAGGAACATTACTACGAAATCGGGCGAGTTGAACTTCTGCTGATACGACTTCTGAGCCAGACCGCGAGCGCGTTCCCTAACCTGCTGGGCATGTCGTTGTATCAGTTCTTCGCGCTCGGATTCATCTGAAGTATCGACGGCGTCAAGGTATGCTCTCATTGGGGCTTTGGCATCCACAACTATGTTGCGACCATTAGGCATGTCCACAATCATGTCCGGACGCTCGGAACCGCCGTCTTCGGTCGGTACGCTGACTTGCAGCCGATAGTCGAGGTCTTTCACCAATCCTGCTAGTTCCGCTACGCGTTCCAGTTGGATCTCGCCCCACGAACCTCGCACTTCGGGGCGCTTCAGCGCATTCGTCAGATTGCCTGTCGCTTCGGTCAGAGCATTGTTGTTCTGGACGAGCGTTTCCAGTTGCTGCTTGAGGCTGCCCTGCGATTCGCTGCGGTCTTTCTCGATGCGCTTGAGTTCGTCGGAGAGCGGCTTGACCAGCTCTTGCACGGCGTCCTTGTTATGCGAAAAGTCTGTTTTGGCTTGCGTCAGCAGCGCGCCAATTTTCTCGTCCGCATTCTTCAAGAACACATCGTTGTTGTGGGTAATCGCTTCATTCGCCATAACCTCAAACTGTGCCTTCAACGTCTTTTCTATGTCGGTCTGCTCGGCGAGACGGTTGTTGGCGGCTTCGAGGCTGGCGGTTAGGTTTGCGTTCTTGGTGGCAGCGTCGGTTGCTTGTTCACGCAAACCCACTACCTGCCGCGTCAAATCCTCGTTCGATTGCTCTAATTCTTCAAAGCGGCTTTGGGACGCCTTGAACTCGGTCTGGAGTTTGGCGATTTCTACATTGCCTTCCTCCACCTTCGCACGCTGTGCAGCCGCATCCTGCTTGTATTCGTCAGAGACGCGCTTGGATTCGTCAAGGCTTTTAGAAACTATCTCAAGCTTGGAACGAAGTTCTGCTTGTCCCTCGCCTCTTTTTCCCCTTACCGCCAGCATAGCCAAAGCGCCGATTGCACCGCCGACGATTATCCCCAATACAAGCGCAACTATCGTTTCCAAAGTCCAAATCCCTCCCTAATACCATAGTAGGTCAGCATGTAAGAATGTCTATCAACACGCTGACCTACCGACTAACCGAAACACCGACCAACTGCCCCTACTGCCGTACGAACTTCTGGATGCGCTGCCCCTCCAATACTTCGCCGACATAGATGTCACCATGCGAATCGATGGCTATGCCATGTGGGGCATAGAACAACCCCGGCTCGTGGCTGTGCTCGTCGCCCCATCGCGCGAGCAGGTTTCCCTCGCCATCGATGATGCTCATGCGGTGCTGCAGTTCGGGGACGTATATCTCGCCGTCAGGACCGAAAGCGACTGATGTGGGCTGCTGGAAGCCGGTCCACATGAACTGGAACTCGCCATCCTCGTCGAAGACCTGTATGCGGTTGTTCTCGCGGTCTGCGACGACAACCCTGTTCTCGGAGTCAACGCCGATGCCGTGCGGCAGATGAAAGTCGCCGGGGTTGACCTTGCCGGGCAAGCCCCAGGACTTCATGTGCGTTCCGGAGGAGTTGTAGTGGTGTACACGGCAGTTGCCGTAACCGTCGGAGATGAAAATGTCGCTGTAGCTGCCGATAGCGATGCCCGTAGGCATATTGAATGGGCCGCCCGGCTTCTCCACGAGGGAGCGCGTTATCTCGCCCGTGTCCGATGGCTTGTCGCGCGTGCCAAGCGTGAGCAGCAGGTTGCCCTCTGGGTCGCGCTTCTCGACGACGTGCGAGTCCCTGTCCGCCAGATAGATATTGCCTCTTTCACCCACGCAGATGCCGTGTGGCTCCTTGTGCTGCAAGTCCCACGAGTCGAGATAGTTGCCTTCTCTGTCGAAGATGACGAGGTTGTGTGTGCCTCGGTTATAGACATACACGTTGTCGTTGCTGTCCACTGCGACATCGGCAACCTGCTTGAACTCGAATCCTTCCGGCAGCTGTCCCCAGCCTTCTGCTACCTCGTACATGTAATCGCCACTTCCGAATGCCATATTGACCTCCCAAATCAATGAATTGGCTCGGCTGCGAAGGCTTGGCGGTCAAGCGCGCAGCCATGCGTTTAGCGTATGACACCACATAATATATATGCATTGTACGCATAGTCATATATATGCGCCGTACGCATGGTCACATATATGCGCCATACGCATGATCACACATATATGCGCCGTACGCATGATCACACATATATGCGCCATACGCATAATAGTGTGGCGTCAATATACGGCTTTAGGGCGAGAAGGGTCAAGTAAGCGCGGGATGCCAGATCGACAGGATACGGTGGCGCACCCCGCAATCAGTGCAGTTTCACGCGGTTACACGGGTGCAGAAAGTTCTGACCGGCAGCGAGTTGCACCTTATTGCTGGGTTGACTTAACATCTCTCAGTAATTTCAGGCAATTAACCTATGCTATCGGAAGGAGACGAAGTCAATGAAAATCACGAAGGTAACGCCGTGGGTTGTCAGCTTTCCATGGGAAATGCGGGTCGGTGCCGAGCAGAAGCCGTTGATTCATGACAGGCAGCTGGTCTTTGTACAGGTTGACACCGATGAGGGAATAACCGGATGGGGCGAGGTTACGACCTATCCCGGGCCAGTCGCCAACCGTGCGGTGGCTGCGATGATACGTGAGGTGAGCGACTTTGTTGCCGGTGAGAACGCTAACGAGTTCGAGCGGCTGTGGCAGAAGATATTCCGCTCATTCACTTATGTTGGCACACGGGGAGCGGTAACGGCGGTCATCAGCGGAATAGACATCGCGCTCTGGGACATTCGCGGCAAGGAGCTTGGGCTGCCGATCTACGAACTTCTGGGAGGGCCTGTCCGGGACCGGATAGCGCTATACACGCACCCGCCGGAGCCTGCGAATATCCCAGACGCCATAGCGGATGCGAAGCAGATTGTGGATGCGGGGTACGAGGCGTTCAAGTTCGACCCGATGATGCGCTTCATCCCGGGTGGGAATGCAGGTTTTCTTGACGGACAGCTGAGCAGGGAGGGGCTGGCGACCGCGGACGAGATAGTGGGCGCGGTGCGCGAGGCGATAGGCCCGGACATCGAGATACTGATCGACGCGCATGGGATGTACAATGTGCCGACCGCGATCGAGCTTGCGAACAGGCTGGCGAAGCACGATATTCACTGGTTCGAGGAGCCGGTGCCTGTGGAGAGCTACCGCGCGCTCCAGCAGGTGCGGCGCGAGATTCCGGTGAAGATTTCCGTTGGCGAGCGGCTGCACACGCGCTGGGAGTTCGTTCCGATACTGGAGAACAACCTTGCGGACTTCATCATGCCGGATGTTACATGGACGGGCGGCATTACCGAGCTTAAGAAAATCTCCACGATGGCAGAAGCGTACTACATCCCCGTCTCACCGCACGACGCGAGCGGGCCGATCAACGTGCTCGCCGGAGCGCATGTGATGATGACAACGCCGAACTTCTACAAGCTGGAGACGATGCGCTACGACCTCGGCGCATACGGCGCGTTCATCGAGCCTGGGTTAGACATCAGGGATGGCGACCTGTTCGTGCCCGGCGCGCCGGGGCTAGGTGTCGATATGGACGTCGATTACCTGCGCTCTCATGTGGTGTACGGGGGCGAGTAGGCTCATCACACTTGTTTCATATCTGACACCGGCACATCATATCATCAAAGGCGATACGCCCTCGCAGCGGTGTCGTGGAATAGGGCTGCCTTCTCGCTGTCGGAGAAGTCGGCGACGATGCGCTTGAACGAGTTCCACATCACATTGTACGAGTACGATACCTTATCGACCGGGAAGTTGCTCTCGAACATGCAGCGCTCCACGCCGAACTGCTCGATGACATACAAGTAGTAGGGCGCGGTCGCCTCGGCAAGTTCCACCGAGCCGATGGGCGTTTCGCGCTCGTGCCAGTCGTTGCCATAGTTGGGCATGCCGCAGCCGCCGACCTTCACGAAGACATTTTCGTTCTGTGCGACTTCTGCAATGCTGCGCTTCCAGATTTCCATGACCTCCGCGCGCCTGCCTTCGTAGGGGCCAATGCCGAGGGGCGCGCCGATGTGGTCTAGGATGATGGTCACATCCGGAAACGAGCGCGCGAGATCTGCGAGTTCCGCCAACTGAGGGTGGTACAGCCATGCGTCGAAGGTGAGGTCGAGCCTCCGAAGTTGGGCGAAGCCCTCTCGGAAGTTGGGCGTCATCATTACTCCGGGGCCACGGTCGCGGTACGCGGGGATCACGGGGCTGGGGTCGTGCGATGTGCCGTGCCGTATGCCGCGAAACCTGCCCTTGCCCAACTCGATGTGCGCCTCGAGCACTTCCGCCACTGCGTCGCCGAGCGTAAGGTCTGCGTGGCTGGCTATGGCGGCGTTGACGTTCGTATGCACATCGGCGCGCGCCGCGGCTTCTTCTGCGACTGCCGCGACGAACTCGGTCTCGCCTAGCGGCTTCAGATGCTCGGGGCCGTCTGCACGGTACATCGAAGAGCATTCGAGGAACACCGTGCTGACGATGTTGTGCCCGGACGTGAGGTCACGCAGCAGGTCGTCGAGCATGTACTTATTGCCGGGGCGCTCCCACAGGTGGTGGTGAGGGTCGCAGATGGGCAGGTCGGGTTCGACGGGTTCTTCCTGCGTGAGTTGGAGCCAATCTTCGCGTGGGCTTACCATTGGGGCGTCTCCTGTGGAGTGATTTCGGAGGTCAGTTGGTATATGTTGTCTGTTCATACCAATTCTACATTATCAACGCCTGTAGAGGATACTCGGGAATGGATAGTATTATGGATAGTATAATGGTATTCACTCAAAATCTTATCAGGATTCCCTGTTTCTTTCTTATCACACCAACTTATCACACCAACTTTGGGACGGTTACTATTGGGACGGTCACTATAATAACCACAGTCGGCAGCTACTCAATTCACACAGCGGGGTGACGCTCACTGATTCTGACGGCTCGCTGACTCTGGCATCATTGATTGTGCTCCCTGCCAACATCTGCCTCCACCCCGCCACGCTAATAGACCGGTCCACCTGATTAAGAACCCCCTCCACACCCGTGAGATATTTCTGTCTATGGCGTGCTTTTGACTGACGGCGCGCCATTGCGCCGGCAGAAAATTGTCATACTTTTGTAAGAAATGTAATAAGCGGGCAACTTTTATTTTGTAGCGTTGTGGGCACATGCAGAATATGGACATTCTGACCTACCTGCATACTTTCTGAGGACATCTCCAAATCAAATGTGCGAAAATTCTGGTTAGTACGGCAAATCGGCGGTTTCATGCGTTTTCATACAGGGTTGTTATCTGTTATATGGATACTAGGAATGCCCTTTCATTGCGAAACGCGCAAGAGTCGATTGCCATGATCCAGGGCAATTTTTTTGACATTTACTACTGTCTATATGATACAATCCGCTTTCGCAAAGAAGAACCTGCGGTTGAGCGAGTATGAACCGCAATTCGGCAACAAGCCGCAATTCGGCAACAAGTGATCGAGGAGGATGGGGACAATGACAACCCGAACTAATCCAAACTCTAACTTCCGTTATTCGCGTCTCGCGCTTTCAGTCCTGGCCGGTGTGGCGTTGGCACTGATTAGCGCTCTCCTACTGGCGATGCCGGCGGACGCACAGACGGCTCCCGGCAAGCCCACGAACTTGAAAGCAGCAACCTCCGGCGACCGCACGGTAACCCTCACCTGGGACGCTCCCGCCGATGCTTCGGACGTCGTGGGCTATCAGATCCTGCGCCGCCGTCCGCACAAAGGCGAGAAGCAGCTGAGGGTTCACGTGGCAAATACCGGCAGCACGGCAACCACTTGGAGCGAGCGCCGCCTGGAAGCCGGCGTGCAGTATGCCTACCGTGTGAAAGCGATCAACAGCCAGGGCGTCGTCGGACCACGTTCGAACTTCGTGAACGCAGTGCCCAAGGCCATGTCGCCGGGAAGGCCGACCAATCTCCGGACCACGGAAATAACTCGAAGTGAGATCTCGTTGTCGTGGGACCTTCCCTCCGACGCGCACGTCTCGGACGTCTCGGGCTATGAGATCCTGCGCCGCCGTCCCCAGCAGGGCGAGAAGCATCTGGAACACCACGATTGGGTCTATGGCAGAACAAACACCACCTACAAGGATCGGAAGCTTACCTCCAAAGAGGAGTACGTTTACCGCGTCAAGGCATTCGATTCCTGGCGCCGTACCGGAGTGTACTCCAACTCGGTGCGTGCGTGGACTGAAGCCTTCAGTGCCACCAATGTGCAAGCGACCCAGATTACCCACAACTCGGTGACGCTGACCTGGGATCCGCCCACCGGCTACAACATCACCGGCTACGATTTTGAGTATCGCCGACCCGATGCGGGGGAGGAAACCTTCAACTACCTCCTCACAGGCACCAAAGGCTCCGCCACCTCGCGGACCTTTAGAGACCTGAGGCCGAATACGACCTACATCTATCGTGTGGTTGCCAAAGACTTCAGCAGTGGCATACTCTGGGGTGCTCCATCGGAGTCGGTGCAGTTCACGACGCTCTCCAAGTCGGAAAGCTCAGGGACGTCATCGGAGCCGGAGACGCCAGCAGAGGAGGAGACGTCCGCGAATTTACAGGCTCCGGTAGCTCCGGTCTTCGACAGCAGCAGTTATTCTCGCTCCATAGCGGAGAACAGCGTCGCGGGAACCAGCGTGGGCGACGCAATAGCCGCCACCGATGACGACAGCGACAGCCTGACATACACGCTGTCGGGAACGGGGGCGGACAGCTTCAGCGTGGACGATTCGGG
>JAGGDZ010000519.1 GCA_024648655.1 Chloroflexota bacterium
CGGCAGCCTGCGATCTCAGACCCGGACGACTACGCCGCCACCAACTCACCCAGCGACAGTCCCAGCGCCCAGCTCAGAGCTGCCGCCGCCCTCAACCTCTTGCCCTGCCTGTGTCCGTCCACACCCTCGGGGTAACTCCTGAATGTCTTGCCGCAGTCGACACAGCGGTATCTGAACACCGTAACTCGCTTGATGTAGAGGTTCTTTATCGGCTTTTGTATGCGAGCGTGCTTGTGGAATGCAACTCCGCCGCAATATGGGCAGCTCGACGGGCGAGTGTCGGGATCTCTTTGACCCGTGGCAGCGTAAATCGTACTCTTGGCATCGGCGGGGGACTCCTTTGAATTTGGTTGTTCACCTAAAATCTTATCAGGAGTCCCCGCTTTTTCCTTATCACACCAACTTTGGGACGGTTACCAAGACTTTCGGCTCCATGTCGCTGCTGATGTCAAGAAGGACGGTGTGGCGCTCAGTTGGCGCATGACCGGACGGGCCAAGTAGGCGGTGAATTAGGAGTGCGGTTGCCGTAATGGCTAGCAGAGTCCATAATGCCCTTGGCATGTGCTCCTCATAGTAGGAACTAATTCTGTGCAACATGGATAACGTCACAATTGTACAGGTCGGGTCCAAATAGACCACTGCCCACGGACCCGGATACATCAACTGTCTGTCCTGCCCTTATGGATTCAGGAATACCCTCGCCGGCGTCTTCTACATTGCAGTCAATTCTGTAATGACCCTGTTCCAGCGTTACGGTGTAGCCTGTTCCAAGGACACGCTTCCGCACGTTCTTTACCATTCCTCTGACTGTCATCCTCTTTCCGAAGAATTTATCCTCGAAAGTGTCGGCGTTCGCTCTCCATTCTTCAATAATCTGTCCGACCATTCTAGTGCTGGCGCGCGCGTTCTTGTCCCGGGCAGCATCTTGCGCTCTTTGCCTTTCCATCATGATAGCGACTTCTGCGATCAGTTCTTCGGCTACTCTGATGGCTGCGTTGAATTTTGACTTATATGAGGGGTTGCCATACTTGGGATTCATACGGACGGCTTTCTCATAATAAGATTTGCCTAATCTCAGCCCGCCTCTTTCGAGATACGCAATTCCCAGGTTGTAGTAGGCGTCGGCGAGAGCGGGATAAAGGTCTGGCAGGTCGGGATTGAGGCGGAGCGCGGTGTTGTAGTCTGCTTCTGCCGACTCTGGCAATTCCACTTCGAGATAGAAGTCTGCTCTGTCGTAGTAAGCATTGGCGAGAATGTGGTAAGGGTATGACAGAGAGGGGTTGAGACGGAGAGCGTTATCGAAGTCGCTCTTTGCCTTATCTATATCGCCGCTGTCAAGAAGCGTTTTTCCTCTGTTGTAATAGGCGATGCTGAGAGCGTGATAGGGGTCTGACAAGTCTGGGTCGAGCCGAAGAGCGTTATCGAAGTCGCCTTTTGCTCTGTCGATGTTTCCTTTGTCGAGGAATGCGATTCCTCTGTTGTAATGGGCAGCGGCAAGGGCAGGATATGGGTCTGGCAAATTGGGGTCGAGCCGGAGGGCATTGTTGAAGTTGCCTTCGGCCCATTCAGGTTGTCCAACTTTAAGGGAAAGATTTGCTCTATTGTAGTAGGCGATGGCGAGCCTTGGGAGTGGACTTGAAATAGCGGGGTTTAGTTCGATTGCTTTTCTATAGTTGGTTTCCGCTAAACTGAGCTTGCCCATTTTGATATTTGTATCGCCAATCTTGTAGTATGCCTCCGCGAAACCAGGGTCTATTTTTTGGGCGGTAGTGTATTCTTTCAACGCTTCGCCGTACTTGCCGGACGCAGAGAGTGCATCGCCTCGCTCGACTAAATCCTCCGCGGACAGGCATGATAGCGTTGACATTGCGATAAGTGTCAGCGCAACGATTAGATATGATGCCGTCTTTTTCACATTAGCCGCGGTCTCCTGAATTAGCCATGGTCCCTTGAAACGAAGAGACTCACATTGTCATGAGTCCCTTCGCTTTATCTATATTGTGCAGGAATGACGGCAATAACCCCTTACTGGTGTCTGTCACTCCGGTCTGGACTTGCGCGGCTCCATGTTGCTGTGGATGTCGAGTAGGACGGTGCGCCCCTCGGCATTGTGATTCTGCGCCTGGCGGATGGCGTCGGCGACCTGGTTTGGGTCGGTTACGGTGATGCCAACGGCGCCCATGCCCTCGGCTATCTTGGCGTAGTCGCCGGTCATCTCGGTGGTGCCGAAAAGCTCACGTGCGGTGGGGTATCCGCCGGGGTATGTCGCCATGCCGCCGTTGTTGAGTACGACGGTCGTGATGGGAGCGCCTGCGCGCGCGGCGGTCTCGATGTCTAGGCCGGACATGCCGAATGCGCCGTCGCCCATGAAGTTCAGGCAGAACTTGTCGGGGGCAGCGAGCTTCGCGCCAATCATCAGAGGGATGCCGTAGCCGAGATGAGTTGTCTTGCCCCAGCCTATGTAACTGTGCGGCGTGGTTGCAGTGTAGAAGGGCATGATGGAGTCGCGGGGCGCGCCGGCGTCGTGGGTTACGACGCTGTTGTCGTGGTCGAGGACGCGCTCAAGCTCGCCGATGACACGGTAGGTGCTGATGGGCATTTCGCTCGAGTTGAGCAGGTCGATCCAGCTGGACATCCAGCTCTGGCGAATGGATGCTATCTCGGCTGCTACGCCGTTCTTGCCCTGCCGTCCATTCTCGCCAATCTGCGCCTTAACCTCTTCAATGAGGGACTGAAGTGTGAGCTTGGCGTCGCCCGGGACGCCGATGTCCACGGTGAAGTCCTTGTTGAGGTCTTCGATGCTCTCGGTGTTGTGGATCATCACCTTGCCGCCGGGTATGGACTGGCCGTAGCTGGTGATGGATAGGCTGGAGCCTACCGCGAACAGTACATCGGACTCGTTGAGCCAGGTACGCGCCTGCTGGGTGGTTGCTCCGCTGCCTGAGCCGAGTGAGAGTGGGTGCCTCTCGTTGAAGCCGGACTTGCCGGGCATGGTGCAATAGACGGGAATCTCGGTGAGTTCAGCGAACTCACGGAGTTCGTCAGTTGCGCCGCCGAGGAGAACGCCCATGCCGGACCAGATCATTGGCTTGCGCGCGGCGAGGAGCGCCTTGACGGCGTCCTTGACGTCGCCTGAGGATGGCTGCTGCGGGTGGCGCTTGGGGGGCTGGTAGTTGAGTGCGGACTCGGCGACCTCCATCTCGGCGACGTCGCCGGGAAGCTCGACAACCACGGGGCCGCCACGACCGTTGCGGAGGTGGTGGAAGGCGCGGCGCATGGTGCTGGAGACCATGTTGGGCTGGAGTATGACTTCGCTGTACTTGGATACGGTCTGATAAGTGCGCGCGGGTGAGAAGTTGGGGCGCACCTGCATCTGCGCGACGGATGAGCCGCCTGGTAGGTAGAGCATCGGGACATTATCGGCGAACGCCTGTGCGAGGCCGCCCATGCTGTTTTCGGAGCCGGGGCCGCCCTGTGTGATGACGACTCCGAAGCTATTGCGGTCGTTCATGCGGCTGAAGCCGTCTGCTGCCATGAGAGCGCCGCGCTCCTGACGAAACATAATGGTGCGAATACCGACCTTGGCGACCTCTTCGATAAGGTTGTTCGAAGGGAAGCAGGCGACCCATTCGACGCCTTCTTCCTTGAGTATTCGCGCAATAGCTTGCATCGTGTTCATAAGAGTATTCCTCCGCTTGATTCAGGTTTGACTATCAAGCAGACAGGATACCTTATCGCGAACGCGCGGGCAAGAAAGTATGGCAGGCCGTCAGGGTCTTTCGGTTATTGAGACGGAGTTAGCCCAAGCAGTTAGAGAGCGCAATTAGGTCGCATCCTACCTTCCTGATTGCTACCGCA
>JAGGDZ010000053.1 GCA_024648655.1 Chloroflexota bacterium
CTTGATAATTAGCGATGTCGATCTGCTAATTATCAAGTCAGGGGCATCTGGTGTCCCATTCGGACGCTTCAAAGAGGTGCAAGCGGTCTTGTCCGACGTTCACGAAGGCTTGAGTCTGGACACACACACATACACGCCCGAAGAAATCAAAAGAACGCTCGCCCTAGGCGACCACTTCGTTCAGGATATTATCTTGCGGGGAAGGGCACTGCACAAAGGCGATGACTTTGCCCAATACATCGAGTTAGCGAAGAAGAGCTACAGCACGAATCCTGAAGATTCCCAATATCCCGAATTCTGGATAGAGATTGCCGAAGATGATTATGAGACGGTCACGATTCTGCTAAATGGCGGGCGTCCGAGAGGGGCGGGTTATTTCCTGCAGCAGGCGGTCGAGAAGTTCTTCAAATCGTATCTCATCAGGCGGGGCTGGCGGCTGCGGCGGACGCACGATCTTGGCATGTTGCTGGATGACGCGGTGCGGTATGATGCGACACTGGAGCAGTACCGCGCAGTGTGCGAACTGGTATCTTTATACCAATTCGCTGAGCGTTATCCTAGATATACGACTGAAACATATTATCCCAACTTGCCGGTGATGGACGATGAGGGTGTGCGCGCCGCCTTTGCAGAGATTACGCCGTTGATAGAACGGCTGCGGGCAGGCAGCGCAAAGACAAACAACGACGATGAGGACAAATAGAACATTCAAGGAGGTCTGTGATGCGCTGGGTGAGATATGAGGATGATTACGGCGCAGTGTTCGGGATAGTGGAGGGCGATGATGTTGCGGAGGTGAGCGGCAGCCCTTTCGGCGAGTATGAGCGCACGGGGAAACGGCAGACGCTTTCCGATGTAAAGCTGCTGATTCCGTTCGAGCCGAAGACATTCTACGCGGCGGGCGTAAACTACGAGGAGCACGTGCGCGAGGCGGCGGCGTTGCTCGGGCGCGAGCCGGACATCCCGCAGAAGCCTGACATCGGCTATCGCGCGAACAATGCCCTCATAGCGCATGATGAGCCTATCGTGAAGCCGGCTGATTCCACGGAGCGCTTTCAGTACGAGGGCGAGCTTGTAGTGGTCATCGGCAAGGAGGCGAAGCACCTGTCGGAAGAAGAGGCGCTATCTTGCGTACTTGGCTATACCATCGGCAACGATGTGAGCGAACGTACATGGCAGGCGGGCGACCGCACGCTCTGGCGCGCCAAGAACAGCGATACCTTCAAGCCGATGGGACCGTGGGTAGAAACGGATGTTGACCTGGATTCATTGCAGACCACCGTGCGGCTGAACGGCGAGGTCGTCTCTGAGTTCGCCACAAACAACATGGTGTTCGGGGTGGAAACTTATATCAGCACGATGACACGTTACCTGACTTTGTACCCGGGAGACATGATATGGATGGGAACGGACGGCGCGACGCAGAACATGAAAGTTGGCGATGTGTGCGATGTGGAGATAAGCGGCATCGGCACTCTGAGCAATCCGATTGTTGGCGAAGGCTAACATCGATGAACGGGATGGACAGGATTTTCTTCCTGACGGAGGGCAACAATTATGGCAACGATTAATTCGGTGCTGGGGCAGATGGACACGGCGGACTTGGGGTTCACGCTGTCGCATGAGCATGTGCTGGTTACATCGGCGGGGATACAGCAGATATACCCTGAGTTCATCGACCGCAAGGGGACTATCGAGCGCGGCATACGCGACCTGAAGGCTGCCTACGACGAAGGCCTACGCTCTATTATCGACGTATCGACCCTTGACCTGGGGCGCGATGTCCGACTTATGGAAGAAGTCTCGCGCGGGTCGGGCGTGAACATCGTCTGCGCCACCGGAACCTGGCGCGACATACCACGCGTGTTCTGGACAGCGACGCCGGACGACGTCGCGCCCCTGTACATCCGCGAGATCGAAGAGGGCATCGAGGGGACGGACATCAAGGCGGGGATAATCAAGGTCGCCAACGACATGGGCGGCGTAACGCCGGAGGGTGAGATTATCTTGCGCGCGGCTGCGAGGGCACAACGGGCGACGGGTGTGCCTATATCCACACATACATGGGCGCCGGAGCGCGTTGGCGAGCAGCAGGTCGCCGTATTCGAGGACGAGGGCATCGACCTGAACAAAGTGTACGTGGGCCACAGCAACGACACGGACGACACCGACTATCTCATCGGCTTGCTGGAGAAAGGCGTCTGGATTGGACTCGACCGCTATCCGGGCAGGCCGGAGGTGCTGGACTGGGAGGCGCGCACTCAAACCGCATACAAGCTCATCGAGGCAGGGTTCGCGCACCGCATTATGCTGGGGCACGACTGGTCGGTGACGCTGCTAATCGCGGCGCGGGAGGCGAGAGAGATGCGCGACAAGAACAATCCGGACGGCTACCTGTTCATCACGCGGCGGGTGTTGCCGCGCCTGCAGGAACTGGGCGCAACTGATGAAGACATACACAAGATTATGGTGGACAATCCACGCCGGTTCTTTGAGGGGAGAACCTAACATCAATGAGCAGGATAAAGAGTGTCACGCTTCTGACAGACGAGTATGTAAAAGATACCTTTGGCAGCTTTGGTTTCCGCATAAAGAAACGACAGTTAACCAAACGACAGTTAACCAATAGTGCTATTTGAAAATCATAGAGTGAATTAAGCGATGGAAAGAGGGACTCGCCCCCGTTCGCCGGCTGTAAGTCCATTCCATTTCACGAGGATATTGAACGCTGTCATCAGCTGTCATCAAAATAAGCAAGCCGGGGCTTGAAGTAATCCCAAGCCCCACGGCGCATATGCTTGCTTCGTGTCTTCCTCGTTCTGATATACTTCTGCCACGCCGTGTCCCTCCGGTCTGTCCCCAAGTGAGTTGGTGGCGGCGTAATCGCTCAGTGTCTGAAATCGCAGGCTGCCGTGTCTTGTTCACTCTTTCCGAAACTCCACACCGTTTTTGGGACGGTTACGTTACATCAGGTGCGTTGACACCAATATGCCATGTGCTTACAATATGCTCACAATTGGAGCCGACTTTTATGGAGGGGATGGTCTGATGCTGGAATTAACCATCGATGGCATTCGTGTAAGCCTTATGAACCAGCAGCGGGTGGTTATACTGCGAGTTAAGGACACGGAAAAGTTTCTGCCTATCTGGATCGGACCTGGTGAGGCTGACGCAATAGCGCTCAAACTCCAGAACGTAACCGTTCCCAGGCCTCTTACGCACGACCTTCTCTCCGATGTCATATCGTCTCTGGACGCTCAAGTTGACAGGATAGTCGTGTCCGACCTTTCCGACGATACCTTCTACGCGAAAATCGTGCTTCAAATCAATGGCTCCACAATGGAGGTGGACTCCCGACCCAGCGATGCCCTGGCGCTCGCCGTTCGCACCGAGTCTCCAATCTACGCAGAGGATGCTGTGGTAGAGAAGGCTGCGATAATGCTTGACGCAGAAACCGGCAGGGCAGTGCATGTTGACGAAGATGACGAGTCCGAGCCGCGCCCGGTGACAGAGGAAGAGCGCGCCAAGTTGTCAGCATTCGAGGATTTCATCGGATCGCTGGACTTGGACCTCGAGCACGGACATGGAGACGCGCCTACTCAGAATCGCTAACACTCCGCATTTGCATCACGCTAACCGAAACGACTCCGCCGAAATCAAGCGGAGTCGTCTTCTTTGGCGAAATGTAACTAAAAATTTACATTCCGAAATCGATTGTGATATACTACACAAGCCTTCGGAGGGGACGCGATTGAACGCCGAAAGATTGGCGCTGGTGCTCCGTCTTACAGGCATCGGCTGGTATGTAGCCGTTTGTATCGGAGGTGGGGCACTCGGCGGTTGGTGGCTTGACGGCAGGACTGGATGGAGTCCGCTGCTTACCCTGCTGGGGTTGGCGTTGGGATTAGCGGTGGCGCTAGTCGGAATGATGCGGATGCTGTTGTCCATCTTCGCCGCAGATACTGATGATTAACGGCTATATTCTCTGCCAAGTCAGATTCTGACATTGAACAACAGGGGACATTGTAGAGCGTGCTTAGCAATCCTAAGACTCTAGCAATACTAATAATTGCTCTAATCGCATTTGTAGTCAGTCTTTTGGGCGGCGCTCTTGGGAATGCGTTCGGGCTTGGCTTCCTCGGCGCACCACTGGCGCACATTCAAATCCCTGCCGAACCTTTCATCCCCGCTAAGATATTCGGCTTCACGCTGAAAAATACGATGGTGACCGCATGGATTACCATCATTGTTCTGTTGATAATTTCCTTCTTCGCCACCCGACGCATGAGCGAAGTCCCAACAGGATTGCAGAACCTCGTAGAGGTCTTCATCGAGTTTTTCCTCGACTTGACGGAGCGCATCGCAGGTGCAGAACGCGCCCGCCGCTTCTTCCCCCTCGTAATGACCATCTTTCTTTTCATCATGGTCTCCAACTGGATAGGCATTCTGCCCGGCTTCGGTACTATTGGCTGGATAGAGTCGCCGCCAGAGATTATCCACCATGCCGAAGAAAAAGCCGAAAAGGCCGGCGAGCATGTGAACCTAGACGACATTCATATGCAGGTCTTCCAAGGCGAAGGCGGCTTCGGCTTCCTAACCTTTGGCTCTATCAGCGAGGACATCACCGCCGCCGAATACGAAGAGCAACATGGCGCGGGCGCGGGCAAACAGGCGGGCTTGCTGGTGCCTTTCCTGCGCAGCGCCAACACCGACGTGAATACCACGCTCGCTATCGCCCTCATAGCCATGGTAACCATCCACTTCTGGGGCTTTTCCGCTCTCGGACTCGGTCACCTCGGCAAGTTCATAAACTTCAAGGAAGGTCCCATCGGATTCTTCGTGGGAATCCTCGAAGCCATCGGTGAGGTCGCTAAGGTCATCAGCTTCACATTTCGTCTGTTTGGAAACATATTCGCGGGCGAAGTGCTGCTGATAGCGATGGCGTTCCTATTCCCACTCATCGGCATCATCCCGTTCCTGGGACTGGAGCTGTTCGTGGGTGCAATACAGGCGTTTATCTTCGCAATGCTGACTCTGGTCTTCGCTGTAATGGCGACCACCGCGCACGGCGGAGAGCATCATTAGCCGTCAAATAACTCAGCCAACAAATGCGTAGGACCTGAAAAGTACAGGGTACGCAGAAACTAGAAGTAAGGAGAAGTGGAAATGGAAGATATGGCAAGCTTGGGCGCAGGTCTGGCAATCGGTCTTGGCGCTCTTGGACCCGGCATCGGCATCGGGCTGCTCGCTGCGAAGGCGATGGAGTCCCTCGGGCGCAACCCGGACGCATCCGGCCTCATCCAGCAGAACATGATTCTCGCCATCGCGTTCACCGAGGCTATCGCGATTTACGCGCTGGTCGTGGCGATCATCATTAAGTTCGTCTAACGCCGTTGGCAAGGCGCGGAAGTCTTCAGGAGAGACTTCCCGCATGATCGCACATGCAGCTAGCCTGATTATTCTGGCTTCCGCGCTCGACGGAACATAACGGAATATAGAAATATACGAGAAGGTCTTCAAAAGATAGTATGGGAGAGAAGGCATGGAAGCCTTAGGGATTAACCTGCCCGGTTTGGTTACACATATCAGCAGCTTCATAGTGCTGCTGATAGTATTGAGGATGTTCCTTTACAAGCCCATCGTGAACATGCTCGACCAGCGCTCCCAGCGCATTAGAGAGAGCCTCGAGGCCGCTGAGCGCGCCCAACAGGAGTCGGCTGCTTCACAAGAAGAAGTGCAAGCGCAGCTGGAAGCCGCTCGCGCCGAGGGGCAGCAGCTCATCACATCAGCGCGCGAAGTTGCCGAACGCTTCCGTGAAGAAGAGACCGTCAAGGTCAGGCAGGAAATCGAGGCCGAGCGCGCCCGCGCCGAGGCGAACATACAGCGTGAACGCGATGCCGCAATCGAGCAGCTTCGCGGTGAGTTTGCCGGTCTGGCGATTACCGCTGCCGAGCGTGTGGTGGAGCGCTCTCTCGACGAACAGGCACACCAAGACATTATCGACCGTGTTCTCGAAGAAAGCGATTCCCGAATAATCCGCAACTAGCTACGACAACGGCTCTTCCCCCTCGATAGAGAAGAGCCGCCCCCTGTGCAGACAGGGGATGGGCAAACCCCAACAATCATCGTCATTCCCGCCAAGGCGTGAATCCGGAAACAAGAAGGACGACATGGCAAGAGGAGCATCCGCGCGCAGGTACGCACAGGCGGTCTTCGCCATAGCACTAGATCAGGGTGAGCCGGACAGATGGCTTGACGACCTTGCCTTGCTCTCTGACGCGATGGCTAATGAGGAATTTGCGAATTTCTTGGATGCGCCGCAGCTTACGCTTGCCCAGAAGACTGATCTGATTGGAGAGACGCTGGGCGATTCGGTCAGCGATCTCGCGCGAAACCTGATCTCTCTTCTGGCATCGCGCAATTCGGCGCGCCTACTCCCCAGCATCACGGAGTCGTACCAGCAGATGCTTGATGAGCACAACGGTGTCGAGCGCGCCGAGATAGTCGCCGCCGTTCCTCTGAGCAACGAACAGCAGCAGCGCATAGAGGCGATGCTGACCGGCATAGTAGGCAAGGACATTACGGCTACATCAAGAGTTGAACCGCAGATTATCGGCGGCTTCGTAGCGCGCGTAGGCGACAAAGTGATCGACGGCAGCACACGAACGAGACTGGACGAACTGCGCCGCGAACTCGTACACGGTGCATAGCGTGATCGGACGCATAAAGAACTAAATCTTCGAGCGACACGCTGGCGGTGTGTCGCTTACACACGGAGGACCTGCATGGCAGTCAGAGGACAAGATATTGCTTCGGTAATCAGACGCCAGATTGAAGAGTTCGGGCGCGACCTGAGCATGGTTGATGTCGGCACAGTCATTGAAGTTGGTGACGGCATAGCGCAGGTTCACGGCTTGTCCGGAGTCGCCTACTCCGAGCTGCTTGAGTTCGAGGGCGGCGTCATGGGAATGGCGCTCAACCTAGAAGAGGACAGCGTAGGCACAGTAATTCTCGGCGACCCCTTAGGCGTGAAGGAAGGCTCGGAAGTCAGGAGCACCGGTCGCGTGGTTGTGGTACCGGTCGGCGACGAGCTTGTCGGGCGAGTTGTGGACGCTCTGGGGCAGCCCATTGACGGCAAAGGACCCATCAACACGAGCAACACGCGCGAAGTTGAAGTCGTTGCCCCGAACGTGGCTATCCGCAGTTCCGTTGACACGCCGGTTCAGACCGGCATCAAGGCGATTGACGCGATGATTCCGGTAGGGCGAGGTCAGCGCGAGCTAATCATCGGCGACCGTTCCACCGGCAAGTCGGCAATCGCTCTCGACAGCATCATCAACCAAAAGGGCGGCGACCTCATCTGCATCTATGTTGCCATAGGGCAGAAGATCGGCAAGGTCGCGCAGACGGTCGCGCTGCTGGAGCAGTACGGCGCGATGGAGCATACCATCGTTGTCGCCGCCAACGCCGCCGATCCCGCGCCAATGCAGTACCTCGCACCCTACTCCGGATGCGCGATGGGCGAAGAGTTCATGTGGCAGGGTAAGGACGCCCTCATCATCTACGACGACCTCTCCAAGCACGCCTGGGCATACAGGCAGATGTCACTTCTACTTCGCCGACCGCCGGGACGCGAAGCCTATCCGGGCGACGTCTTCTATCTGCACAGCCGGCTGCTTGAGCGCGCCGCAAAGCTTGACGAACCCAACGGCGGCGGCTCCATCACTGCGCTGCCAATTATCGAGACCCTCGCCGGCGACGTGTCGGCGTATGTGCCCACCAACGTTATCTCAATCACGGATGGGCAGATATACCTTGAGCCTGAGCTGTTTAACTCCGGCATCCGCCCTGCAGTGAACGCGGGCCTTTCCGTCTCGCGCGTGGGCAGCGCGGCGCAGACACGCGCAATACGGGGAGTGGCGGGAAGCCTCCGTCTCGACCTCGCGCAGTACGCTGAGCTGCAAACATTCGCGCAGTTCGGCACAGCGGACCTCGATGCAGCCACACGTCAGCAGCTGGAACGTGGTCAGCGAGCCACCGAGATACTCAAGCAGGACCAGAACGCGCCGATTTCTATGGAACAGCAGGCGGCAATCCTGTATGCGCTGGCGAACGGCTATCTTGACGATGTGGAGATAGAGAAGGTTCGCGCGTTCGAAGCGGCATTCGCTAGTTACTTCGCCTCCAACCAGCCTGACCTTCTCGCAAGCATAGCGGAGGCGCGGGACATAGGCGGCGACGACGAAGAAGCTCTAAAGGCGGCAATCGACGACTTCAAGGCAAACGTGCCCTACTAGGCTTTCGGGCAAGCCGGCTTCGACTGCTGAAGGGATTCGCAGATGGCAAGCGTAAGACAAATCAGGCGGCGTATTCGCAGCGTCGAGAACACCGCGAAGATAACCAAGGCGATGTCCATGATCGCGGCGTCCAAAATGCGCCGCACTCAGGAAGCCGCCCTTCGCGGCAGGCCCTATTCCGACCTGATGCAGACACTGCTCTCGCATCTCGCCGCGCAGACTCAGGATGACGAAG
>JAGGDZ010000231.1 GCA_024648655.1 Chloroflexota bacterium
GCTGCCGCCCGTGGTGCGCTCGACATTGAAGGTGTTATTCGTCCGGCCGTACACGAGATTGTCAGTCTCGGCAGCGAGCGTCAGCTCCGGGGTATTCGACTTGCCTAATAGTATGCCGCCCGCCCCTCTGAGCCTAGCGGCGACGGTGGCATCGGCGTCAGGCACATAGCCCTTCCTGCCAAGCGTGCCGCCTGTAGTGACGACGCCCTCCGTGTCTATCGAGTCCTTCAGTGTGAAGGGCACGCCGTGCAGTACGCCCTTGCTCTCGCCGCGCGCAAGAGCGGCGTCAGCTTCCTCAGCCTCAGCACGTGCCCGCTCAGCCGCAAGTTGCACTACCGCGTTAATGGTCGGGTTTATATCTTCGATGCGCGCCAGGTGCGCGTCCACCAGTTCGACCGCCGATACTTCCCCGCTCTGAATCGCCTGCGCCATTGTTTTAGCCGATGCGTAGATGATGTCTTGCATTGTGCGTTCTCCTCAGTCTTTAGAATGTTCCGCATGCCACAAACCTGATGTGACTATGCTGACGATGGTCCCGATAAGCATCCAACTACCCGCAGACTCTACCCGCAAACCGGGCAACACAGTCTCCTGTGTCACCATACTGTCAGCTTGAGTCTGTAAGGACGCTTGGTAATTCGCGCATCGCCGACAACACACAGGTTAAACTACGTATCGGGCATTTGCTAGTGCCTTGACCCGGTTGGCTTGCGCGGTGTCGATTCGCCATAGCACGAACTTCATTAGTCCAAAATCCGAGCACAGGAGCGACGAGTCCAAATTCGCTGGCGCTCACTTGCGGGAGAGTGTCAGGAGATTATCAGTACAGGCCGGCAGGCTTGCACGCTGATAAAGCTACCAGATGCAGATCAGGGCGGTGTCTGACGGCAAACCGGGCGAGTCCAGCGTGGTGTCGTTCACCACGCCGCCCGCCGACTGACGCGAGGTTGTCTATCAGAAGAGTAAATCAGCGAGGGCGCGTTCTCCATGTGGGGAGCGCGCCCTCGCATTGCATTCCACGATAAAAGAGATATGTGTTGTGGGAGTGATCCTTCAGCGTCTCGGAGTCTGGGTATTTGGCGATGGAACTGAAGTAGAGGCTGGTGGAGCTGAGGGGACTTGAACCCCTTACCTCCTGCTTGCAAAGCAGGCGCTCTCCCGGATGAGCTACAGCCCCACGAAGAAGCGGGCGGGTGTGAGCAGTCAGCCATCAGCATTCTGCTGCACGGCGCGGGCGGTGCGCTATTAGACTTCGCCCCTCCATACTACGATTTTCCCGTTGAGAGGGAAAGGCAGTCGGTGAAGGGCAAAACAAAAGGGCTGGTTGTCGTTGAAACCGGCCCCTATACGCGCTCTCGCCAGAGCACCTTAACCGCTGAATAGTGGAAGGGAACAAAGTTTAGCAATGTTTGTTTGCAATTAAATGTACAGTAGGTTGTCTTAGGGAGGCGTTCGGGGTTTTTGAGGAGCTCCCCTCAGTTGTCTGAGGTCCGACTCAACTCTCCGTCCTTCGCACCCCGTCTACTGACCGACCTAGGATATTCCGTCCCGCGCGGCGTGAACCGCATCGGTGGGAAATCTCCCTAGAAAGGAGGTGATCCAGCCGCACCTTCCGGTACAGCTACCTTGTTACGACTTCGTCCCAGTCACCAGTCCCACCCTCGGCGCCTGCCTCCTTGCGGTTAGCCCAGCGACTTCAAGTGTTACCGACTTCCATGACGTGACGGGCGGTGTGTACAATCCCCGGGAACGTATTCACCGCAGTGTGCTGACCTGCGATTACTAGCGACTCCGCGTTCATGCAGGCGGGTTTCAGCCTGCAATTCCAACTGGGGCCAGATTTTTGGGATTAGCTCCGGCTCGCGCCATCGCGACCCTCTGTTCCGACCATTGTAGCGTGTGTGTAGCCCTGAGCGTAAGAGCCGTGCCGACTTGACGTCGTCCCCACCTTCCTCTCCCCTTTTAGGAGCAGTCTCGCTAGACATAGTAACTAACGACGAGGGTTGCGCTCGTTGCGGGACTTAACCCAACACCTCACGGCACGAGCTGACGACAGCCATGCAACATCTGTGCATCTGTCTCGAAAGAAGACCCGTTTTCACGGGCTGGCAAATGCATGTCAAGCCCAGGTAAGGTTCTTCGCTTATCATCGAATTAAACCACACGCTCCGCCGCTTGTGCGGGGACCCGTCAATTCCTTTGAGTTTTAGCCTTGCGGCCGTACTCCCCAGGCGGGATACTTATCGCGTTAACTCCGACACAGGAGGGGTCGATACCCCCTATATCTAGTATCCATCGTTTAGGGCGTGGACTACCCGGGTATCTAATCCGGTTTGCTCCCCACGCTTTCGTGTCTCAGCGTCAGGCACAGCCCAGAAAGCCGCCTTCGCCTCTGGTGTTCCTCCGGGTATCTACGCATTCCACCACTACTCCCGGAATTCCGCTTTCCTCTGCTGCCCTCCAGCTTGGCAGTTTCCCATGACCCCTCCCAGTTAAGCCGGGAGATTTCACATGAGACTTACCATGCCGCCTACACACCCTTTACGCCCAGTAAATCCGGACAACGCTTGCATCCTACGTATTACCGCGGCTGCTGGCACGTAGTTAGCCGATGCTTATTCCTGAGGTACCGTCCTATCTCTTCCCCCAGAAAAGGGGTTTACAACCCTGAGGCCTTCTTCCCCCACGCGGTGTCGCTGCGTCAGGCTTTCGCCCATTGCGCAAGATTCCCTGCTGCTGCCTCCCGTAGGAGTGGGGGCCGTGTCTCAGTCCCCCTCTGACCGATCATGCTCTCACATCGGTTACCCGTCTTCGGCTTGGTGGGCTATTACCCCGCCAACTACCTGATAGGCCGCAAGCTCCTCCCAGAGCGACCGAAGTCTTTCTTCATGTAGCCTTAACCACATGAACGTACGGGGTATTAGACCGGATTTCTCCGGATTATCCCCCGCTCCGGGGCAGATCACTTACGTGTTACTCAGCCGTCTGCCACTAGCGCCGGGGCCGAAACCCCATTGCCCGTTCGACTTGCATGCATTAGGCGCACCGCCAGCGTTCGTCCTGAGCCAGGATCAAACTCTAAACGTTGTGTGTTCTCTTCCACTATCCAGTTGTTAAGGTGCTTCCGCGATTGCGGTAAAATATAGACTACACCAACTGAAATCGTCTGTCAACGATTTGACGGGCATTTTTTAGACTATTATGAAAGTGCTGCGCCAACTACGCCTCAAACTCCGCCAGTATGCCGCGCACGTAGTTCACGCTTCGGCGGTCTTTATAGAGCTGGTCGCCCGTGTTCGCGCCCTCGATGGCAAGGTAGCCGTCGTAGCCCGCCTCCACCATCGCGGATATGGCGAAGCGATAGTCTATGTCGCCGTCCGGCAGCGGCACACGGATGTAGTACGAGTGGTCAAGCTCCGGCACGTGCACGCGGTTGAGGCTTTTGCAGTGCCAGTATTTCGAGCGCGCCGCGAGCGCGGAGACGCACTGCTCCATCGTCTCTTCAGGCACGTCGTAGTTCCAAAGCACATTGCCAAGGTCCGGGTTGGCATGCACAAAGGGGCTGTCCGCGAGTTCGAGCAGGTGCAGTGTTGACCAGCTGTTGTCGGCGATGGAGTGCTGATGCACCTCGATCGTGATGTCTATGCCGTTGTCGCCTGCCATCGCGCCCACCTCGCGGAGAGTCTGCGCTGTGCGGATGAAGTCTTCCTCCGACGCCATCTGGCTGGAGCCGTGAGACTCCGACGCGCCGGACGGTCCGGTGTCGAGCATGCGGTTCTGCGGCGGCCCGCTGAGCGCTGTGTTCACGATGTCCGCGCCTAGAGCTGCCGCGACCTCGACCGACTTTTTGAGGCGCTTGCGGTTGTGTGACGCCGTCTGCGGATAGCAGAGCGCGCCGCCCGCGCGAATGGCGACGCAAGGTGTGCCCTCGTCGTCCAGCCGCGTTTTCACCTCGTTGACTATACTCTCATCGACATCCAGCCCGCCATTCGACAGGAAATTGTCTAATCCAAGCTCAATCCCATCGAAGCCGATGTCCCGCACCTTGCCGAGATAGCCTGCCAATGCGCGCTCGTCGGGAAGCGACCAAGCCGCGCCTGCCTCGAACGGGTAGTATGTGCTGCGTCGGAATGCGTATGCGATTTTCATTTTGGCTCCTTACTGCATGCTTCCTCTGATCATCATTGCCAAGTTCTGTGCCTTCACCTGATTGTACTTAAAGGTCAGGTTCTTATGATTGACTATGTCGATGATAGTACCGATAAAGCAGAATCCTGCTGTCAGAAGATATACTATCCCCATACCAACCTGCCCAAGATAGAACCGATGCACACCGGCAATCACCACAAAACCGAGTAGAGAGAGAAGAAGAACGGTTGTTGAGTCCCGACGCTGGCTTCTGTATCCCACCGCGAAAGTTCGCGCCTGATCGTCGGTCATATCCTTTAACAAGCCGCCAACAAAGAGCATCTCTTCACCTTCTAGCTCTGGCATCACTTGCATAATTTCGGCCATGAAAACCTCCATTCTAGACTGTTACAAGCCTAATCTGTTACAAGGTATTAGGTGTATAGTTACGTGTCAACTGACATTTTCAGCTTGTGATATTGCAGAGCGCCAATCCGCCAAAGCAGCACAGCAACTGCTGGCGCTCCCAGAAGGTGTGAGTTCAGAGAACTCTGAATATCGCCTCTGAACAGATAGCCGATGGAGTGCCCGAGCCCGAATCCCGGACTCTGAATACCAAACACCCATTGTGGCCAGAACAGCGTGAAGTGTCTCTCGGAGCTCGGATCGCCGATGGCAACGACCGCCAATCCGACCAACCAAATGAGCGCTTCAAAGTCAACGAGTCTTCTAACTCTGCTAATCGACTTGCTGTACGACCTCATCGACAATATATTACTCCATGGATATTATTCCCTTACTCTTCAAGCCCAAACGCGCCCACTGCCATATCGACAATGTAACGGCTGATTGTCAGCGACGATGTTGCGCCCGGCGATGGCGCGCTGAGCACGTGGATCGCGTTCTCGGTCTCGGAGATGGCGAAGTCCTGAAGCAGGTTGCCGTTATTGTCCACAGCTTGCGCGCGCACGCCCGCGCCCGGCTCGCTCAGGTCGTCCATCTCTATCGATGGCACGAGCGTCTGCAATGATTTCAGGAAGAGGGACTTCCGCAGCGAGCGATGCTGCTCATCCAATCCGCTCTTCCAGTGCGTCATGGACATTTTCCAGAAGCCGGGATATGTGAATGTGCCGAGCGTGTCGCCTAGGCTGAAGCTGGTCTTAGTATAGCCCTCTCTGGCAAATGCCAATACGGCGTTGGGGCCCGCCTCCACACCGCCGGTGATACGCTTGGTGAAGTGGACGCCCAGGAAGGGCAGACTGGGGTCCGGCACCGGATATATCAGGCTGCGGACGAGGTACTGGCGCTCAGGCTTAATCGAGAAATACTCACCGCGGAACGGGATGATTCGCAGCCCAGGATCTGCGCCCATCATACGCGCCACCTGGTCGGCTTGCAGTCCGGCGCAGTTGATGATGTGCCGCGCCGCAATTTCGCCACGCGATGTTTCGAGGTACATCTGGTTGTCGCGGCGCGCGATGCCGTGAACGGCTGTGTTCAGCAGCAGATCGCCGCCATTCTCTCCAAACTCGATGGCGTAAGCCTGTGATACCTTCTTGAAGTCTATGATGCCTGTGTTCGGCGAGAATATCGCCTGGACTCCGGCGGCGTAAGGCTCAAGCTCGGCGAGTCGTTCAGGTCCGACCATCTCCAAACCCTCCGCGCCGTTTGCGGTGCCGCGCTCGAACAGGTCCTGAAGGCGGGGCACTTCCTCGTCGTTGATGGCAACGATGACCTTGCCGCACATATCGTATTCGATGCCGCGCTCGTCACAGAACCGGCGCAGCAGCCTACCTCCCGTTGAGCAGAAGTTTGCCTTCTGCGACCCGGGCGCATAGTAGATGCCGGCGTGGATGACGCCGCTGTTATGTCCCGTCTGATGCTGCGCGACCGCACCGTCCTTCTCCAGCACGATTATCTTGTAGCGAGGGTACTCCTGCGCGAGCCTCATTGCAGTCGCCAGCCCGATGATGCCCGCTCCGATTACTGCTATGTCATAGTTCTGGAAGCTCATAATCTCTCCGTCGGCAGCGCCGATTTCTTTGTGTATGCTCGGTTATGATACGGGATTGTATCATAGCGCAGGCGTTTCTCTTGGTCGGCTAATTCACCAGCATACGATAACATTGATAGAGCGCGGTACGCGTTTGCAAACTCGGTCTGCCGTGTTAGGCTTTCAGCTACAGA
>JAGGDZ010000393.1 GCA_024648655.1 Chloroflexota bacterium
CGCTCACCGAGGCTGACCCGGCGCTGCGCACGCCACTGAAGCGGGCCGGCATGCTCACACGCGACCCGCGCGTCAAGGAGCGCCGTAAGTACGGGCTCAAGAAGGCACGCAAGGCGCAGCAGTACACGAAGCGGTAGTTTCTCTATCCGCGGACCCCCATACACAGATACACAGACGGGAAGAACATCGGTAACTGCCCTATTCTTCCCACTCTGTGTTCTTTTTTGCCCTTTTATACCATCGCGCGCAGCGGGTCTATGTTCGACTCTTCATAGGGCGTCTCGCCCCGTTCCACACGCCTTACGATGTCCACTATACCGTCGCAGAACGGCGTATCCACGCCAACTATGTCTCCCCTTGCCGCCACAAAGCCGTTTAGGTAGTCAATCTCGGTCTTGCGTCCTTTCATTACGTCCTGAAGCATCGAAGGACGCCCCGCGCCCAGTTGCCCAGCTCCTTCAGCTAGCCGTGACTTAAGGTCCTCCATCGCCTCCGCGTTGTTGGTCGGCAGGTAGTCGTCTGCGGGAATCCCACTAATTGGCTCCACCTGAATGCCGAGCGACTGCGCCACTTTGACGACCTCTGCCGCAATGTTTATGGACACATCATTGACGCCGGGCGTGCTTCTGACGGCGGCCGAACCCAGCCCTGTGGACGCGGCGATGGGGTTCGCCATGCTGTTGACTGCGAGTTTCGCCCAGCGCTCGCCCCAAATGTTGCGGCTGACCTTTGTGGGGCCTATGTCGTTCATCACCTCAGCGAGAGCGCGCACCCTGTCAGTCGGCAGCCCGTTCAACTCGCCCAGTGTGAACGAGAGCTTGTGCGGGTCGCCGGTGTGTATCGCTTTCGCCGGTTCGTACAAGCCCGCGCCGAGCGTTATGACGCAGGCAATCTCGCGCGAATAGCCGACTACGGACGCTATCACCTCGTCGTTGATGCCGTTCTGCGCCGATATTATGACGCCGGTTGGCTTCAGATAGCGTATGGCGAAGTGCGTAGCCCAGACAGTGTCGTAGGACTTCACTGCGAGGAATATGGCATCGAACGGCTCGATGACCGCATTGACGTCTCCGAGATGCATGGCGTTTACGGACGTGGTGAACTCGCCGTTCTCGGCGGTAACGTGCAGTCCATTGGCATTCATCGTGTCCACATGCGCCGCCCACGTGTCTATAAGAGTAATATCCCGTCCTGCCCTAGACAGATAACCGCCTATGACGCTGCCAATTGCTCCCGTACCTACTATTGCAAGTCTTTCGAACATTTTGTCATACCTCCCTGACCATCGATAATCCGTAATCCGTTGCCGGTGTGTGGAGCGCCGGCGCTCGTGCATGGCGCTTGTGCATTATAAACGAAACTCAATCGGCATTAGGCACGACGTTAGGCAAAAATATCTCGACCGCAGCCTTATTGGACGGGATGGCGAACACTCTGAACTCGCCTGATTGGTATCGATTTACTAAGTCCTGCTTGAAAGGCTGTATCTCCGCGTCATCCGGGTTGAGGAAGATGACGCATCGCGGCGGAACTATGGGAAACGGATTGCCCGCATCTGCATTCGCGTGGTCCAGCAGTTGCGGCATAGCCCCGTCAGGATGATACGATTCCAGCGCCGGCTTGAGCAGAGGCGCCGTGCTCCTGCCCACCATTACCACTTCGTTCAATTCGCCCGCGCACGCATCCGAGCGCATAGCGCCAATGGCTGTGGCTTCTTGTGTGTGATGATACGTGAGAGGGGTGACATACCAGAACTGCCGCGCGTTCAGCATCAGCATAAGCGCTCCTAGTACGGCGAGCGCTGCCACTCCTGATCCGGCTTGCAGTCTTTGGTTTGTGCCCCTCTCTGACAAGAAGCCAAACCTCAGAAGATAAGCGGCGGCGGCTCCTGACATCAGGGCAAGTGGAATAATCATGGCGGACATTCGGGTTATCGGCACATACGGATACGGAGACAGCAGCGCTGTGCCTGTGGCTAATATGGCAAATGCGAAGAGCAACATTCTCGACGAAGCCCTCTTCACCGTCCCCAGTGAATACCCAAGCCCCAGCGTTGCCAGTGCTGCGCTGATGGGATCCAGAAGCGCTCCGGATACGTAGTGACTCGTGCGTGAATTGTAGTTGAACGCAAGCAGGTTCTGGACGGAGTTCCCCAGTATTCTTCCCAGCATACCCTCGTATTCTGATGCGTGATGGGAATCTGGGCTTACGATTTTCGCCAATCCGCCGGAGAATGCTTCAATTCCGTTGACGAAGTACATGGGCACGATTGCAAGTAATATCCCCAATGCCCAGGGCCAGAGGCTTACGAGACGTCTGCGAATATCCGAATGGCTCAACGCGTAGAGAAAGATTACGGCTATCGCCGCGCGAGCTACAAGATTGAATAGCAGCCCAAACCCTGCCAACGCGCCCGATGCGTAAATCAGAAGAGGGCTGCCGCGTCGGACGCCCATAAGGAACAGCGCTACTGACCAGACGATTATCGGCAGCGCATCGGTGTTTGGGTAGCCGATGTGCATGAAAGCGAAGATATAATGGCTGAATGCGAGCGCCGCCGCCGAGATAAAGGCACATGCTCGCCCCGCGACAGAATACCCCAGCACGTATATGCCCGGTATTGTAATGGCAACACTTATAACCAGGCTGAACTTCCAGGTGAAATTGTCGATTCCAAGCAGCCACATGACCAACGCGGGGTATATCGATGCCATTACTGGGTTGGTTTCACCATATACCCCATCCAGGTCGAACGGACGCTGCAATCCGTTTTCAGCCATCTCTTTTGCGAAGTTGTAAAGCGCGTATTCGTCGCCAATTGCCGAGTAGTACCAGTCTGTCAGATCGTGGGTGTTCAGCCCGACAAATATGCCCACAAGCGCCAGCACAATCAGTAAATCGGCGTATCTCTCCCGGGGAATGGCAGCGCGAACAGATGATAGGCTCGGACGCCTAATGAAAGGCGCAGCGAAGGCGCATAGCACGAGCAGCCATAGCAGCAGGTCCCATCCGGATTGCGAATCATTGAGCAGACGAAGCGCGAGCAGCCCCATCATAATGGCGCCGAAAATCAGCGCAGCGACTTTGCTATGGGTAATATTACCGATAATATCCCGCGGAGCAGGAATGTTCACGCTATCTGTCGTGTCATTGCCGCCGCTGCGCCCCAATACGCCAGCCGTGAACAGCACGAACCCCGTCACGAGCGCGAATATGCCGAAACTGGGTGCGCTTCTGTCGGGTTCGCTGGCTAATGTCAGATACGCCTGTGCTATGAAGACCAGCGCCACCCCCAGCGTTAGGAGCAGCGTGGCGACCGGCGCCAGCCTGCGGCTGAGTGCATCGTGAGATGAGCGCAGCCGCTCGGAGAAGGCGAACTGTGGCATGCGCAGGCCGACGGCGACGGAACCTCTTGTCGCCTCGCCTCCCATATTCGGCTCTGGACGCACCGATGAGTGCTGCTCTGAGCGCTCAGTCTGAACGTTGCTTCCACAGTTACTGCAAAACCTATTCTGCGTTTCTATGGGCGCGCCGCATTCGGGACATAAGAGCCTATCGATAAGCGGCTTGCCGCATCCGCCGCAGAATTTCGCCCCTGCGCGACTCGCGAAGCCACACGAGGCGCACACAGAATTGTCCAATTTCTGCATTTATTCGGTATAAGTCCTGATGATTATTCAGTATTGCCGACTACCCAAGAAGCTCACGGCGCACCTCATCAAGGCGTGCGCGCTGCTCATCGTCAATTTCAGGTTACACTTCGCCCTTCTGCCGAATGCTGCCGGTAAAGTCGGGAGCCTGCTTTTCGAGAGGAAGGCGCGCCTGCCCTCGTCGCCGTCCGCGCTGAGCTGCGTCAACAGAGTGTTCATGAGCATCTGCACGCGCCAAGCCTCGGTTATCGGCGTGTCGCGGAATCTTATCACGAATTCCTTCATCATGCGCACGGCAAGCGGCGGTAGGCCGGCGATGTGGTGTGTAGTCTCCTTCAATTGTAAAACACACTCGGTGAAGTTAGGACGCTTTATACATAGACGCGTCGATGCCCTGGTATGAGGAAGTGCAGAGTGTGATTTTCAAGTAGGGATCTCCAAAAACCTCCTCCGCTGATTCCACTGCCATAAGCGTCGAAGTCGGACGCCGGACAAGTTGCCAAAAGTATTGAAAAATCTGCGTACCTCAATGCTGTTATCTCAAATGGCGCACAGAATCCTGTAAATGATGGGTAATGTAGCGTCTCTTCCCGATCATCTCCTGGATTCACATAGATGTGCAATTGCGCGGTGTTCAAGCGTAATTCGAATTGAGAGGCATTGCGTGCAGCAGAATCGGGGTCAGGTCAAGCTCCAGCACCCTTACTCCGGGCAGCAGTCCTTTAGACAGACATGATGATACTCTACTTGCTTGCGACAAAGGCTTGTGGTTTCGCACAAGCCTATACCACAATACCATAATCCTTCACGGTACCCTGGCGCGGAGGTAGAGCCGCCTCTATGCTATAATTTGGCGCTAACGAAGACGCTGCCCATTGAGTATGACAGAGAGGACAGCCATGCAACTCGGCCTATTCCTGATGCCCCTGCACTACCCGCATCGTCCGCACTATGAGACTTACGAGGAAGACCTTGAACTGATGGCGCATGCCGACAGTCTGGGCTTCAGCGAGGCTTGGATAGGCGAGCACTTCACGCTGCCCTGGGAGAATATGCCATCCCCTGAGCTGTTCATCGCACGTGCGCTTGGCGTGACGGATCGGATGAAGTTCGGCACCGGAGTGTCCTTGTTGCACTACCATCATCCGGCGCATGTGGCGCACCGAATAGCCATGCTCGACCACATGGCAAAGGGGCGCGTATATCTGGGCATCGGCTCCGGAGGACCCTCGACCGACACAGATCTGTTCGGGCTGGACACGGAACTTGGCGAACCACGCGAGCGCCTATACGAAGCGGTTGACCTGATTCTGAAAATCTGGGAAGGCGAGCCGTTCGAGTATGAAAGCAAGTTCTATGACGGTAGGCTGCCGGAAGCCGTGCCAGAGCGCAGGCTGGGATTCCACATGCTCCCGTATCAGAAGCCGCACCCTCCTATCGCGGTTGCAGGGAGCAGCCCGTTCTCCGGCACGCTGGAGATTGTGGGCGAGCGGGGCTGGATGCCATTGAGCACATGCTTTCTGCACGAAACGTTCTTGCCGAGCCACTGGCAGGTAGTTACTAAGGGCGCCGCAAAGAGCAACATCAAGGCATCGCGCAAGGACTGGCGCATCTCCCGTGAAGTGCACGTCGCGGAAGACGGCGACAAGGCACGCGAAGAGGCGTTGCACACGTTCGGCCGCTTCTTCGAGGACTACTGGATTCCACTGCTGGGCAGCGGCAGAGGGCTGGATGGCCTCAAGACGGACCCCGACATGCCGGATGAGAAGTTGACCCCGGAGTACATGCTGGAAAATCTGTGGGTAGTAGGCGACCCGGACGAGGTCACTCAGCAGCTGCGGAAGCTACACGATGATGTGGGCGGCTTTGGAACACTCTTGATGTTGTGTCACGACTGGGAGGATAATCGGCAGAAGTGGTTGGATTCAATGACGCTTATGAGCGAAGAGGTGCTGCCGAATCTACCGTAGCGGAACAATCCTCAATTTACTCCGAGAAGTCGAGCGGGGTTACTCTTCACTAACAAGGTAACTTCGTCAGAAGTCATTCCTGCTTCAAGCAGCGCAGCGATTGCCATACGCATGCCCTCAGCAGGCGGCGGGTTCTGCCATTGGCCGAAGTCCGTCGTAACGATGCATCTGCCGAATCCCAGAGTTCGCATCTTATCTACGAGCTGCTGAGGTGTAGAGCGGCCTCGCGCCGGCATGCATGAGAGAAATGTGTATTCCGGGTACGCGCCGAGCGCAATCATGCGGCGCTGCTCTTCCAGAGTCGCCGCGCCATCGGGATGCGTGGCAATCATGCGCTGAACGCCCTGCGCTTTTGCATGCTCGAATAGTGAGATGGCTTCGAACGGGGATATGTGCCCGGAGGCGAGCGTCATGTCATGGGCGGCGATGATTTCCAGCACTTCATGAACGCCGTTGCACAACTTGCCTTCGTCACTCGACACCCGAATGCCTTTACCGTCATGCTCCTGCATCTGAAAATCGGCGCTGTGCGTGGGCATCCATACAACCTGTGCCCCGAGGTCTGCCGCAACCTGAACGGCGTCCGGATTGATGCCGCCCACAGAGCGGTTGAGAGTAATTGCGCCGAACGGTCTTATGCCCGGATACATCTGATTTAGCACATAAGCCAGCGGCGTGGTGTCGTAGTCGTGGGACTTGAGCACGAAGCCGCCCATCTCGGCTTCGTAAGCACAGCGCGCGACTTCGAGCGCGTCCATTCGGCGCTGCCGGCTACCATCCGGTGCGGCGTGTACATGCAAATCATACGAGCCGCGCAGTATCGTTTCGACCTGCTCATTCATGTCTTCTCCCCAACTTAAAAGTGTGGACGGAAGTAAAGGGGGATTTTCAAACCGTGAATTAGTGTACACTATGTAACGGTGATGCGAATCCTATGAGTAGATATGTTCATCCAAACGAATGAACATCACTTAGTGGAGGAAGAAAATATGCTGAAAAAGCTGGGACGGATCAATCGCAGGCGCATGCCTACTTATGAGCAGGATGCGCCGCCGGGACAGTTTGTAACTGAAAAGTTTCCGATACTGACTTACGGCGCTACGCCTCGAATCAGCCTGGACACTTGGCAGTTTAGAGTGTTCGGTAATGTGCAAGAGGAAATCACGCTGAACTGGGAGCAGTTCACTTCCCTGCCGCATATCAAGCTGGACGCGGAGTTCCACTGCGTCACCCAATGGAGCAAGCTTCAAAACACATGGGAGGGCGTTGCGTTCAATGATGTGATGGAACTCGTCAAGCCAAGCTCGGAGGTGACGCATGTGATGGCGCACTGCTACGGTGGATATTCGACGAACCTCGCGCTTGATGTAATAACGGACGACGACGTGCTTTTCGCCTGGGCGCATGACGGTGCGCCGCTTGCGGAGGCGCATGGCGGCCCACTGCGCCTGGTCGTGCCCAAGCGCTACGGATGGAAGAGCGCCAAATGGGTGAATGGCTTGGAGTTCATGACGGAGGACCGTCCCGGATTCTGGGAGATTCGCGGCTACCACATGGAAGGCGACCCCTGGAAGGAGCAGCGCTTCTGGGATGAGCTGATGTGATCTTTGCCCTCAGACACGGGCTTCCCGACAAGACCCGAGCAACAGACCGAACAGAAGCCCCTCTCGAATCGAGAAGGGCTTCTGTTCGGTCTGCTATATGCGGCTACTGCCGCAGTTCAGTTCCTACGCCGCCTTCTTCCTGTCAGTATTGTCCGCGCCGCTCTGTAAGGAGAACAGGTCGGACCCCTTGGGAACGTCGATTATGTTGCCGCACCGCATGCAGAGGCGGTACTCGCCGTAAATGTCGCGGTTTGAGTTCATATCGCCGCCGCAACGATTGCAGGATTTCAGGTGCACTGTCATATTCCTCCTCCCCTGACTTACAGCATGAATCCACTGTTTGAAACTTCCTTGTCCCGCTCGCTTTGATGCGCGTGGGCCGGACTGGTTACCGCCGCGCCTGCACATATAAATATGTTTTATGGTAAGTGAATATATGATAATTCCTTGACACGCTCCGTGTCAAGTCTTAAAATACGTACTGAGTAGTGAATTTATATTCAGTAATTTTCAATCCCCTATAGCAATAACATCTCAATCTTCCGGAAAATATCTGCAATTTGTAGTAGGCGTTGCGTATAATATAACGAGTGAAATGGCGACAGGTTAGGGACACCAACGCGCTTATGGCGCAAATCGGACGAGTGCCCGGGAGGAACCATGAACCGACACCGACAGGGCAGCGAACAGTTGGATGGCGTCTATATCATTAGCGTGGCAGCGCGCATACTGGAGATGCATCCGCAGACCTTGCGCAAGTACGAGCGCATCGGCCTCGTTCGCCCGTCGCGCACGATGGGCATGCTGCGTCTTTATTCCGACGAGGATGTGGCGCGGCTGAGGCTCATCAAGCATCTGGTGGGTGACATGGGATTGAACCTCGCCGGCGTGCAACTTGCGCTGCGCCTCTTTAATCGACTCTTGCAGATGAAGACACACCTGCGAAACCTTCAAGGCGAAGAGCTCAAGCAGGCGCTGGACGAGAACATAGACGAGATGCTGGGCATATTGCACACTAGGCAAAGCTAATCGACATCGAAGAACGAAGGCGGAGGAAAAGAATTGAACAGTGAGGACAGACAGGGCGAAGATGCCTCTACGCCTAAGGATGGCGAAGAACTGCTGCGGCAAGCGCTTTCAGAGATAGAGCCGTTGCCTGATCCTATTGAGGAAATGGAGCGCGAGCGGGACCAGTTCAAGGCTATGGCACAGCGCGCGCAGGCGGACCTCGTGAACTACAGACGGCGCGTCGAAGAAGAGCGCCAGGAACTCCGGCGAAACGCCAACGCGAATCTCATAGCGAAGTTTCTGGGGGTTGTGGACGACTTTGAACGTGCAATCGGCATGCTGCCGGAGGACGCAGCATCCGCAGGATGGCAGGAAGGTCTTTTGCTAGTCAAACGCAACCTAGAAAATCTGCTGGAATCCGAAGGTGTCAGCAAGATTGAGGCGGAGGGCAAGCATTTCGACCCTTGGGAACACGAGGCTGTGCACTATCTTGAAACGCAGGACGACGAGGACGGCACCGTCATTAAGGTTTTCCGAGACGGCTACCGCCTCCACGACAAGGTGCTGAGGGCGTCTCAAGTCATCGTGGCGAAGGCGCCCGATGTCGAGTCTGCCAGTTCAGACGTCGATGTCGATCATAAGCATTAGGACAGTTTCAGTTTCAAAGGGACTTTCAGAAAATTTTCAGGAGAATAGCGAATGGCAAATATACTCGGAATCGATCTTGGAACCACGAACTCGTGCATGGCAGTGATTGAAGCGGGGGAGCCGCGCGTAATAGAGAACGCAGAGGGCGGACGCACCACCCCATCGGTTGTCGGTCTAAACACGCGCTCGAATGAACGATATGTTGGCACTACCGCAAAGAGACAATCCGTTACCAATCCGGAGAATACTATCTATTCCGTGAAGCGGCTCATGGGTCGCCGATATGAAGACGACAGCGTACAGCGTGATCTTTCCCTGCTGCCATACAAGGTAGTGCAGCACTCAAACAATGACGCCTACGTCGTCATGGGCGGCAAGAACCATGCACCTCCGGAGATTTCGGCGATGGTTCTTCAGAAGCTGAAGCAGGACGCCGAATCCAAGCTGGGCGAAACCATTAACCAGGCAGTCATTACAGTGCCGGCTTACTTCAACGACAGCCAGCGCAACGCCACGAAGGACGCAGGACGCATCGCGGGACTTGAGGTGCTGCGCATCATCAACGAGCCGACTGCCGCATCTCTCGCCTACGGCCTAGACAAGAAGACGGACGAGACCATCGCCGTCTATGACCTGGGTGGTGGCACATTCGACATCACAGTGCTTCAAATAGGCGATGGAGTATTCGAGGTCAAGGCAACCAACGGCGACACCCATCTCGGAGGAGATGACTTCGATGAGCGCATCGTTGACTGGATTGTGGATGAGTTCAGGCGGGAGCAGGGCATCGACCTGAAGCAGGACGGAATGGCGTTGCAACGGCTGCGCGAGGCGGCGGAGCGCGCGAAAATCGAACTGTCCTCCGTTGCACAGTCGGAGATCAACCTCCCGTTCATCACGGCTGACGTGTCAGGACCCAAACACTTGGTGATGAGTCTGTCCCGTTCAAAGCTGGAGCAATTGGTCGCGGACCTTGTGCAGCGCACAATAGAGCCGTGCAGAAAGGCGATTGCGGACGCGGGCGTAAGTGTGGGCGAGATCGACGAGGTCATCCTTGTCGGCGGCATGACTCGCATGCCGGCAGTGCAGCAAGTAGTGTCGGACCTGTTCGGCAAGGAGCCGCACCAGGGGGTCAACCCGGACGAAGTAGTCGCGATAGGCGCCGCTATTCAGGCGGGCGTGCTTCAGGGAGAGGTGCAGGACATCCTGTTACTGGACGTTACGCCGCTCAGCCTGGGCATCGAGACGCTCGGTGGCGTTGCCACTACGCTCATCTCACGCAACACGACGATACCGACCGCAAAGAGCGAGACCTTCACCACCGCAGCCGACAACCAGCCAAGCGTCGAGGTGCATGTGGTGCAGGGCGAGCGTAGTATGGCAGCCGAGAACAAGAGCATCGGCAGATTCATCCTGGACGGCATTCTGCCAGCGCCGAGAGGCATCCCTCAGGTCGAAGTTACCTTCGACATAGACGCCAACGGCATCCTGAATGTGTCGGCGATGGACAAGGGAACGGGCAAGGAGCAGCGCATTACCATCACGGCGAGCAGCGGGCTTGCTCAGGATGAGATCGACCGGATGGTGCGCGATGCCGAGATGCATGCCGAAGAGGATACGCGGCGGCGCGAGGAGACGACTACCCGCAACAACGCCGAGAACATGGCGTACACCGCCGAAAAGATGATTCAGGACAACGCCGACAAGATTGACGATAGCCTGAAGACCGAAGTCGAAGGCAAGATAGCCGCCGTGCGCTCGGCGCTTCAGAGTGGAGACATCGCGACGATAACCACCGCGTCCAGCGAGCTGCAAACTGCTATTCAACAGGTTGGGCAAGCCGTGTACGCTCAGGCGGGAGCGCCCGGGCAGCCTGGCGCAGATGCCGGAGATATGCCACAGGATGATGGGACGGTTGAAGGAGAGTACCGAGAGGTTGATCCGAAGGATTAGGCGGAGACTGACATCTCTGACTAAGATGTAAGATGAAAAAAAGGGGGCGGATTCTGGTAACCGTCCCCTTTTTCTAACCTAATCAATTCAGATGACGTCAGCCCTGCCCTTGCGATCGCCGCACGCGCGCCCAAGTATCGCGCAGCGTCGTCGTGCGGTTGAACACGATGTGTTCAGACGTGGAGTCCTTGGTGTCCACGCAGAAGTAGCCTTGTCGCTCGAACTGGTAACGACTGCCGGGCGTTGCGTGCGCGAGGCTAGGTTCAAGCTTTGCGTTGCTGACGGTGACTAGCGATTCCGGATTGAGAAACGACAGCCACTCCGCACCGTCCTCATCGTCTTCGTCCGGGTTCCAGCGTGTGAACAGGTGGTCATACAGGCGCACTTCAGCGTCTAAAGCGTGCGCCGCCGATACCCAGTGCAGTGTTGCCCGCACTCGGCGTCCGTCAGGGGCGCTGCCGCCGCGCGTTTCGGGGTCGTAGGTGCAGCGCAACTCTATCACATCGCCGATTTCGTCCTTGACTACTTCCTCGCACTTGATGAAGTAGCCGTAGCGTAGTCGCACCTCGCGTCCGGGGGCGAGGCGATAGAACCTGCGTGGCGGGGCTTCCATGAAATCGTCGCGCTCGATGTACAACTCCCGCGAAAATGGCACCTTGCGCGTGCCTGCGGACTCGTCCTCCGGGTTGTTCACGGCGTCAAGCCAGTCGGTCTCGTCCTCCGGGAAGTTGGTGATGACGACCTTGAGCGGACGCATCACAGCCATGGCGCGCGGCGCAGTCTTGTTGAGATGGTCACGCAAGCTGTGCTCCAGCAGCGCGATGTCTATAATGGCGGAGTTTTTTGCCACACCTATCCTGTCGCAGAAGTCGCGGATAGCCTCCGGCGTATAGCCGCGCCTGCGAAAGCCCGCGATGGTGGGCATGCGCGGGTCGTCCCAGCTGTTCACATAGCCACCTTCGACGAGGCGCAGCAGGCGACGCTTGCTCAGTACCGTATGGCTCAGATTGAGACGCGCAAACTCTATCTGGCGGGGCTGGTACATGCCCAGTTCTTGCAGAAACCAGTCGTAGAGTGGGCGATGATCTTCATACTCCATCGTGCAGATGGAGTGCGTGATACCCTCGATGGAGTCGGACTGCCCGTGCGCGAAGTCGTACATCGGATAGATGCACCAGT
>JAGGDZ010000157.1 GCA_024648655.1 Chloroflexota bacterium
CTGGATACTTTTTTCGCAGTCCGCTGACTTGCTTTCTATGCCAATCGTCAAACTCACTTTCATCTATTGCGCCTAGCGCATCATCAAACAGGCGTGCGAAGTCAACAGCTTCTAGAGCAGCACGAATCTCTTCTCCCTTCCTCATCGGAGACCCAGGATTTCTAAACGCTGAATGAGTGGTCCATTGTGCAAATTCATGTGCGATTTGCCACCTAACTGCTTCTACGTTCTTGTCCAAAAGTTCCCTGCCCATTTGGCACATTCCCTTTCCTTTCGATTTTCCACTGACCTCAATTCTTTCCTCACACTTCCTCCGCGCCTCCTGCCACTCCAACCACCGCTTAAGCGACTTCTGACCTCCCTCGACGGACTACCAATAAGCAATCCCTTCACGCTTATGTCCTCGTCAAGGCCCGGCCGGTGTATCCCGTACCCTGCAACAGCAATTTCCCAATTGTTGCGTTCCTCCGCCGAGCCCCGCTACAAGCGTGGATACCATACCAAAGGCAAGGATATTATGCGTTCGTCTCCGAATTTAGCGGTAAGGGTGTTTTCGGAGACGGACACATCCATGCACCTCAGACAATTCTAGGTCTATTAGTTGGTAGTAGGATAAGTTCATTTATACTCTATTCTGCCCCACGAAAATCTCATCCTACTCATCCCGTCTATCGATCTTAGCACCTGCCTACCCTGCCACCGCCGCATCGAGCGCACGACCCAGCTTGTCCACGCACTCGTCCACATCCGACTCGGTGATGATGAGCGGCGGCATGAAGCGTATAGCGTCCGGAAGCACCGGATTGAGCAGCACGCCTTCGTCGTTCGCCGCCGCAACCACCTTCGGTGCAATAGGCGACTGAAGCTGCAATGCGATCAGCAGACCCATGCCCCGATAGCCCTTTACTACATCCGGGCGCGCATTCTTCATATCTTCGAGCTTAGATTCAAGATACGCTCCGACCCTCCGCGCATGTCCCGGTACATCGTTCTCCACCATGTAACGCACGGTCGCGTTGCCGGCAGCGGTGGTAAGCACATTGCCGCCGAAAGTGCTGCCATGGTCGCCCGGCTCCAGCACATCGCAGCTGTCCTTGCACATGAACGCGCCGATGGGTACGCCGTTGCCCAGACCCTTGGCGGACGTCATCACATCGGGTTCAACATCAAAGCGCTCATAACCCCAGAGGCTGCCCAGACGCCCCATGCCGGTCTGCACTTCATCGAAGATTAGCAGGATGTTATTCTCGTCGCACCACTCGCGGAGACCCTTCAAGTACCCTTCAGTAGGCACATTAACGCCGCCCTCGCCCTGTAAGACCTCTACCATTATCGCGGCAGTGTTATCCGTAGTCGCCTCACGCACCGCTTCCAGGTCCTCATAGGGAACATTCGTGTACCCTTCGGCAAGCGGCAGCCATGCCTGCTGATATGCAGGCTGACCTGTAGCGGCAATCATGCCCAGTGTGCGCCCGTGGAACGAGTTCAGCACCGTAATGACATCTTGCGCCCCATCCCGATGCAGCCGTCCGTACTTGCGCGCCAGCTTCACAGCGCCCTCGTTCGCCTCCACGCCGCTGTTTGCGAAGAACACCTTATCCATGCAGCTGTTCTCGACCAGCGCCTCGGCAAGCTCCAACTGCGGAATGGTGTAGAACAGGTTGGATGTCTGCATCAGCGTCGCAGCCTGCTTCTGGATTGCTTCCGTTACCGCCGGGTGGCAGTGGCCTAGGTTGTTCACAGCCAGTCCCGCGGTGAAGTCAAGGTATTCCTTGCCCTCGGTGTCCCAGACACGCGCTCCATTTCCACGCTCGATCACCATCGGCTGGCGATTAAAGGTATGGATGTAGTATTGACTTTCCTTATCTTTCCATTCCGCTGCTGAAGTCATTTTTTCTCCTCCGTCACATTATTGAGAGTTCTACTACAGTACACGTTCCGCTGCCGGTACGGGGTAATCCTCGGCGATGCTATTGATTTGAAAGCGATTCTGTCAACCTATCCAACGCTTCCTCAAGCTCGGAGAGATTGCGCTTGACATCCTCGATGGCTTCCTGAAGCGTCTCCACGGTTGACTCTACCGTAGCACTGGAAGTCGTCGGTTGTGTCGGCGCTCCGGCGGGTTGCCTGTCCTGAGAGTCCGTAACAAAGGACGCAGAACCGGTCAATGCGCTGAGCGCCTCGTTCAGTGAATCCTCCATTACAACTTTGTCTCCGGTCGCAAGTATCACCCGCTTTAGCTCAGGGAAATTCACCCCCTCCGCTCGAATGTACACAGGCTCCGCGTATATTATGCCCTGGTCAACCGGAATCACCAGCAGATTGCCTCGCAGACATTCCGAGCCTGCTGTACAGCGCAGTGTGAACCATGCGGATATGTCCTGGTCGTTGTCTATGCGTGCTTCAATCTGCGCTGGGCCATCGATCTGCCTGTCCTTAGGGAAGTTGAACGCTATCAGCCTGCCGTAACTATCGCCGTCACTCCGCGCGGCAAGCCATCCAATCAGGTTCTGACGCTCATTCGGAGTGTACGGCAGAAGCAGCACGAACTCTTCCTTGTCTTCGCCCGGCAACTTCATAATGACATAGTACGGCTCTACCTGATTTAGGGCGTCTCCCTGCCCGAACTTCTCCTCTGCCACCGCCCACAGGTCTTCGTTATTGTAGAAGTTCTGCGGCTCCTGCATGTGATAGCGGATGTACTTCTCCGCCTGAATGCGGAAGAAGTCCTGCGGGTAGCGCACATGAGACCTTAGAGATTCAGGCATCTCGTCCTGCGATAGGAAAAAGTCCGGGAAAATGCGATCGTAGGTCCGTATGATACTGTCCGACTCGTCCCAGATATAGAAGCGCAAGTCGCCGGTGAAAGCGTCAACCGTGATCTTAACGCTGTTGCGCATATAGTTTAGGTCGTCTCCCAAGGGGTCCGAATACGGATACCTGTCGGTATGCGTATAGGCGTCCTGAATCCAGAACAGGCCGCCCTCAGCCGCCACAATATAAGGGTCCTGATCCAGCAATAGGAATGGCGCAACCGTGTGAATGCGCTCCTGAACGGCGCGCCGGTATTGTAGGCGGCTTTCCCCGGTTATCTGCCCGCTGATGAGAATGTTCACGTCCGCGAACTGCCACGCGAATGCCATGCGCCGGAAAATAGATGAAAGTTGCACTCCTCCGTGCCCGTTGTAGTTGGTGCGGAATAGCTCACCGCTCTCAGTCTGGTAGTCCAACTCTTCTTGCAGAGTGTTGGCAATCACGTATTCCAGCGTATTCTCGCCATAATAGATGCGTGGATTTGACACTAGGAGTTCGGGCGTGCCCTCCGAGTCAACGGCTTGAATCGGAATGACGCCGTCCGCCGGAATATCCTTTGCGAAAAATTCAGGCCTGCCTTCCGGTGTGAACTCGGTTACCGGACTCATGGCAATGCCCATTCCGTGCGTATAGACCAGACGCGTATTCGTCCAGTTCCGCGTCCCCGCATCAAGCTTTTCTGGCGCGACCTCTCTCGCCGATAGCAAAACTTGCCTCACCTCGCCTCCTATTTCGTAGCGGTCAACATCCGCATCTCGGAAGTCGTAGTAAGGTCGAATAAGCTGAATCTGCTTATAGACATCGGAAAGCGGTCTATAGTCCCACAGCCTTATGTTGTTTATCGTCTGCGGGTTGCGCTGAATCACTTCGGTATTAACCTCGGTTTCCGCCGGATAGAACTCCTCTGTGACCCGATCAAGTCCGTATGCTACGCGCGTAAACTGGATGTTGCGCTCGATGAACGGCGCCTCCCGCACGAATTCATTCGGATTCACCGTGAACTGCTGTATCAGATTCGGCCAAAGCGTCCCAAACACGATGTTCGCCACGAACCACAGGGCGAACGCGCCGATCAGCAGACGCCTGCCGCTGAAGTAAGTATTCGCAAGCATCAAAACGCCGGCAGCCACCGCAATGATCGTCATTATCAGCATCGCAGGCATCCGCGCGTTCACATCTGCGTATGCCGCGCCGAATACGGCGCCCTCTGCTGAGAGAAGTAGGTCCCATCTGTCTATCCAATGCCCGAAGCCGATTGTGAACATCACCAGCGCCGCAATAATGGATAAATGTATCTTCACACCCGTTTCATTCAAGTCCAGTCGCCTGCCCTGCATGCTGTACCGCAGGTAGTAGAACGCAACCGTTGCGATGAGCGTCAGCAGAAGAACGCCCAAAATCCAGCCCTGCAAGAAGCTGAGCATCGGCAGCGTGAAAACATAGAAACCCGCATCTTGGCCAAATACCGGTTCTGCCTGGCCAAACGGAGCCGCATTCGAGAAGCGAAGGAATATTTCCCAGCGCGCTGCCATTATCGTTCCGAAGATGACAGCGAGCACAGCGACGACGCCCGCGCTTATACTCAGCAGTGCCCTGCCCATGAAGCTCAGCAGGTCATCCGGAAGTGGTAGGGTCACCCTACCCCTCGATAGGAGGCTCGCGGCAAAGATGCTTACACCTGCGACCACTGCCATCGCGACCGCGCCGGCAGCGAATAGAGTTATGCGCGTCATCAATACCTTGACAAATATGCCGCGATAACCAAGGTTATCAAACCAGAGCCAGTCCGTGAAAACGCTCCGACCAAAGACGAATAGCGAGAAAAGCACTACCGCTACGACAGCGTATGCAACCCACTTTGCAAGCGTCCCTATCTGTCCGAAAAACTGGTAAAGCTCCAGGGTAGAGTCGTCGCCATCACCATTTCCGCCCATGCCACTGTTTCCATTCTGATAGTCACCGGCCATAAAATTTGCCTGCCTTTACCCGATTCGTGTGCCTAAAGTC
>JAGGDZ010000153.1 GCA_024648655.1 Chloroflexota bacterium
GGGAGAGGGTCGGGTTGAGGGTAAATGGTAGCACTTCGTTGAAACTGATGCGTCGCATGCCGCCCACAGTCCCTTTGCTGGCATGCATCCTTATCGCAGGCTTGGCAGCCATACTTGCAGCGAGGCAGTATTACTTGTTCGACAGATTTCTGGCATTCTTTCCCACGAGAGAAATAACCGGCACCCCCGATGACCTGGGAATGCCCTTCGAGGATGTGTACTTCCCCGCAGCCGACGGTAAGCAACTGCACGGCTGGTTCATACCCGGCATGGGCGACGACACGATTGTCTGGTTTCATGGCAACGCCGGTAACATCAGCAACCGCGTTTACAGCATCATGCTGCTGAAGGCTCATCTGGGAGCGAACCTGTTCATATTCGACTATCGTGGCTACGGACTCAGCGAGGGCAAGCCGTCCGAAAAGGGCTTGTACAGCGACGGCGAAGGCGCGCTTCGCTACCTGCGCTCGCGTGACGACATAGACGCCGACAGGCTCGTACTCTTTGGGCGTTCGCTTGGCGGCAGCGTTGTCGCCGAGATGGCAACGCGGTATCGCGTCAATGCCGTGATAATCGAATCCTCGTTCACATCCGTTGACGCGATGTCACGACATACTCGGCCTGCGTTGACTCGATTCATTCCAACCCGTCTGCTCGTCAAGAGCAGATTCGACTCTCTATCTAAGATGCCGCGCATAAACAGTCCCGTGATGGTCGTGCATGGTGATAAGGACGTAACAGTTCCCATTCACATGGGCAAGGAGCTGTTTGACGCGGCGAATGAGCCGAAGCGCTTCTACGAAATCAGGGGAGCAACCCATGACGACACACACATAGTCGGCGGGGAGGCTTACTTCACCGCCCTGCGGGAGTTTATAGAGGGCGCGTCCCCCAGGCACTCCGGCGAGTGAGCCTCTACTATGACCAGTTCACGTATTCAGAATAGCCACGCGATAGCCACGCGCGCTATTAGTGTCATTTGCCGTCTTCAAGCTACCGCAACCACCGAACTTGCGCTGAGAACTACAGGCGAACCACAATTGTAGCAGCGCGGGTATTCTCAGTATGTGTTGGTGTTTATATCCGTCATTCCGGCGCAGACGGGAATCTACGCGGCTAATGCGCCACCCATTTTTGCAACACTCACGCATGTAGAGAATATCGCAGCGCGAATGAATAATCGCCCACCCGGATATCGGTTTGTTACAATGAACGAATACTTTCACTTGGAGCGTCACATTGCTTGTACTCAGAGCCACCAGAAAAATGCGAAACGGAATCGCCGTCGTAGAGTTGTTCGGCACCATAGGCGGCCAGATAAAATCCCCTGCATATGAGCAGATATTCGCCACTATAGCGAAGGACGACAACATTCGTGCCCTCGTCCTGGACATCGACTCCCCCGGCGGCGGCGTGTCCGCATCCGACTACCTATATCGCAGCGTGCTGAAGGTCGCGGAGAAGAAGCCCGTAATCGCCAGCATCCGCGGATTGGGGGCGTCCGGCGCGTACTATATAAGCTGCGCCGCCCACAAGATAGTAGCCAGTCACGCCTCCATCGTCGGCTCCATCGGCGTCATATCGGTGCGCCCCGCTTTGCAGGAGCTTATGCAGCGCATGGGCATCGGTGTGAATGTGAATAAGAGCGGTCTGTACAAGGACATAGGCGCGTTCTGGCGAGATGCCACGCCTGAAGAGGAAGAGAAGATGCAGGCGCTCATAGACGACTCGTTCAGTGCCTTTGTCAGTATCGTAGCGGAGTCGCGCAAGATGGACGAGGATGAAGTGCGCCGCATCGCCACCGGCGAAATCTATTGGGCAACTAAGGCGCGCGAACTCGGGCTTGTCGATGAGCTGGGCGACCTTGACAGAGCACTCGACATAGCCGCCGAGACATCCGGCGCGCCCCGCAAGCCTGTCTATTTCCGACCCCGTCGCAGCCTGCGGCAATTATTGTTGAACCCCGCCGCAGAAGCCCTCACAGAGTCCATCGGCAACGAGGTCGAGCGCCGTCTCTGGTCCGGCTGGCTTAGATAAATTGATTCAATAGCCGCGATACTCAGGATAAACGGGCTTTCATTGATGTCTTTGCGGAAATTCGCCCCGATTTTGGTCGGAAATACCTGTGCAGTGTTCTAAACCTTTGCTAGACTCTATTCACCTGATTTGCATAGCGTCAGGCTCCGGCAGTAGCTGAACTTTATTTTAGGGGGTGTAAAGTAATCACAAGTGAATAAGAACGGGTCTGACGCGTTTCGCAAACCTGAAAGCTACTCTTCACCTACGGACCTTACTTCTAGTCAGCCTACGGAAAACACCGACCAACCGGTCAAAAGCCTCGTTTCTACGGAGCTTCCCGGGCCCGAGGTGAGCCTTGCGCCCACATCGGATCAGCAGCATGTCGCCGCCGCGCATCCGGTAGGTGAGGTTCTTGTCGTCCCTGCCGACGCCGATACGGTGCGTGTCGGACCCCGACGCCGGCTTCGTCCGAACATCCGCAGGCCGCGTGTGCCTCGCATGCGCGCTCCCCACATACAGCCGCGCGTGCCCCGCGTCCGGCCGATGCGGGTGCATACATTCGACTCTTTCCTGCACCGAGACTACCGCTTCCTCTGGGCTTCCACGCTATTCTTCAGCGGCGCGTTCTGGATGCAGCAGGTCATAATCGGATGGCTGACTTACCAGCTCACCCAGTCCGCGCTGCTCACAAGCCTTGTGATGGGCATGGACGCGCTTCCCATCCTAATTGCAGGGCCTATCGGCGGATTGCTCGTGGATAGGTGGGACAAGCGCAAGCTGCTGTCGGGCGTTTTCGCCTACCAGTCGCTGCTTGCGCTCGGATTCGGCTTGATGGTTCTGCTAGGTGATGTGAACGCATGGTATGTGTTCGGCTTCGTATTCCTGATGGGCATCGGATGGGTGATAGTGGACCCTGCGCGAATGGCGCTCATTCCGGCGATTGTGCCGCGCCACAGCCTGGTAAACGCATTCGCCCTGAATTCGCTGGCATTCAGCATAACGCGCCTCGCGATTCCGGCTGTCGGCGGCGCGCTGACCGTCTTTGCGGGCGCAGGCGTGGCGCTGCTGCTTCAAGGTGCGCTTGTCGCCGTTGCCGCGGCGCTGGCTCTGGGTCTCGGCGCATTCGCGTCAGCCTCGCAATCCAAGCTCAACCCAAAAGCGGCTCTTTTTGAAATACTGGAAGGCGTGCAGTACATCCGCGAGACTCCCATCGTACTCGGATTGCTGCTTTTGGGCTTCCTGCCGACTGTGCTCATATCCCCGTTCTTGCACGGCCTGATTCCTGTGTATGCCGCGGAGGTGTACGATGTCGGCGCCGCAACTCTCGGCTTGCTGATGTCCGCAGTGGGCGCGGGGTTCCTCATCGGTACGCTGGCGCTCGCTTCACTGGGCGACGTACCGCGCAAAGGGTTGATGATAATCGGCTGTATCGCGCTTATATGTCTGTCTATGGTTGCCTTCGCGCTCAACCCGACCGTTGCGATGGCGTACCCGATAGTGGCAATCGGCAGCATGGGCACGATGGGCTACTTCTCAATAACGAGTGCAACCATGCAGAGCATACTGCCCGACGGCATACGCGGCAGGGTATCGGGCATATACATCCTGACATTCGGCGCGATGCCCGCAGGCAACCTCGCGGCAGGCATCATCTCGGAGAACATGGGCGCGCCCGCTGCCACGCTGATAGCCTGCGGGCTTGTCGCAGTCGCCGCCAGCGTGTTGATGGTCTTGTTCCCTTCGATTCGGAGGCTTTAATGTCTCGGAGGCTTTAATGTCAATTTTTCCTGATGAGAAGAAGCCGCCTCAATAAGCCTCCTATGCTATAATCTCGCTACCTCTACTTGGAGGCAGCGAAGGTTAATTATTGTTTGAAGCTAACTACTTTCGTCTCTTGTTCGATGGGGCGGCCTCTATCAGCCTCAGCGCATTGCTGGCGGCGCTGAGTCGAGGCTATTTCTCGTTCCGGGTGTTACAGGAAACGGACAGCGTAATGCTGCTGGCTTCAATACTTCTGCTTCCGTCAACCAGCATAGCTTTTAGAGTGTCGAGCATGGTTTTCGCAGCTTATGAGTTCGTGCAAAAAAGAGCGGAGCGGAAGGGCCACCGTGAAGGGCAAAAGGAAGGACGGCAGGAGGAGCGCGAGCGCATCGAGCGGGAACTGGAGGCTCTAGTGAGCAACGGCGACGCCTCTGCCACTGTCTCACGAGAGGACATCAGGCGCATCATCCGTCCGAACGGAGAG